>DATDIC010000558.1:0-9613 GCA_036521275.1 Acetobacteraceae bacterium | reverse complement strand
CCATCACCACCAGATCGACATCCACGCCGTTCTGTTTGAAAAACCCCTTGTCGCGCGCGATGTACAGGGGCCCGTAACCGACCCAGGTGGAATGCGCGATCTTCACGGTGTCGGCGCTTGCCACCCTGGCGCCGAAGGTCGGCAGCAATGCCAATCCGAACAGCAGCGCCCCCAGTTTCCATGCAGCCAATCGCATGCCTGCCCCCTGTGTTTGATTTGGACCCAAGCGGTTTACCGCAAGGGGACACTACGCGACCGCGTCCCCCCTCGCAATCGAGCTGCAACGAAGTATGCAGCTTTTGTACCAACTTGTGCCCCTCCGGAGGCGATTTGCGGAAGGCCGGCCGCGTCACCCCCGTCGGCGCCGGGCCATCGCAAGCGGAACTAGTCCGGCCGCGAGCAGCAGGGTCGATGCTGGTTCCGGCACACTCGTCGGCAGGACCATCAGGCTTGCATGCGCGGAAGTGCCATGGCTGGCGATCAGTGTCGCGGTGGAACTCGATCCGCCATCGGCCTCGAAGGTCGTGGGCGAGGTCGCGAACACCTCGCCGGGCAAATGCACGACGTTCAGGTCAAATCCCAGAAAGGTGTTCGACGAGAACTGGTGCGGCACGTCGGCGATCGTTGTTTGAACGTCGCCATTCACGGCGAACTGGGTTGGAATCGTGCCCTGGAAGGCGGTCGGCACCAGCGTCAGCGATCCGCCGATCAGCGTGCCGTCCCCGAGCAGCGTCCGCTGCGTGCCGCCGCTCATATAAGCCACGCCGGCGGGATCGAGCCCATAGGTGGCCAGCCCGTTGAAGCCGTAGATCGAGTAAGACAGGGACGAGTAGGTTGCGACAATGCCGCTGGTGGTCAGCGTCTGGGTACCCGTGCCCTGGTATTGCACATACATGCCCCAACCATCGCCCGACGCCGCATTGAAGCCGGCAGGGCTGATCACCTGGCCGCCGAGGGAGAATCCGACCACCGGCAGGTAACCCGCTTCGGAAAAGGCGCCAGTCGCCGGATTGACGACGATTTGCCCGAAATCACCGACATGCACGCTGTCGGCGGTGAATTTCGCCCCATCAAGTTTCAGCGGGCGTGGATTCCAGTCGAACGTTGTTGTCGGGACCGTGCCGGCCTGAGCGGCGACAGCCACGAGGCTGGCAAACCCCGAGAGTGACAGCATGCGAAGATGACGAGAATTCATGACGCCCCTTTATGGACCGTGAGAACGAACAGGCCAGCAGCAATGTTTCGCACCCAGCCTTTTATCGCCGCTGCATTCTACGGCTGCAGCATGCTGCGTCAACTTCGATGGATAGGTAACGGTCTGATAACGCTATGAAAAATGTCTAGATACCTGAAACTACCACAGCGCGCCGCGACCGCCCACCGCGACCACTCCATTGCCAACCCGTTCAACCGGCACCGGGTTCAGTTCCAGTTCCACCAGCCGCTCGCCCAGATGAGCCGAGGCTGCATCATCGTCTCCTTCACCGGCGCATCGTCTTGAACCCGCCCAGCCGGTCCAGCGCAAGGATCAGGCAGAGCGACAGGAAGATCAGCATGGCCGATACCGCGGCGGCGGTCGGGTCCACCTGGTCCGTCAGGTAGTTGTAAAGGCGCACCGGCAGCGTCTGATAGGCGGGGCCGGTGATGAACAAGGTCACCGTTACCTCGTCGAACGACACGATGAAGGCGAACAAGAACCCGGCGACCACGCCGCGCAGGCTGAGAGGCAGCGTGACGAGCAACAGGGCCCTCGGCATGTTGGCACCCAGGCTCAACGCCACCCATTCGAGCTGGCGCGGCACGTCGCGCAACGCCGCGGCGATCACGCGCACGACGAAGGGCAGCACCACGATGACATGCGCCAGCAGCAGGCCAATGAAGCTGTTGTACAAACCATGCCGATTGAGGAATTGCAGCATGGCGACACCAAACACCACTGCGGGTACCAGCAGCGGCGACATGAAGAACGAATCCAACAGCGTGACGCCGGGAACCAGGCGGCGCTGCAGCGTCCAGACCGCGCCGAATGCCAGCGCGGTGGCGAGCGTCGCGGTGGCCAGACCAAGCCGCAGGCTGAGAAAGAACGCATCGATGAAGCCGGGATAGGCGAATACCGCGCGATACCAGCGCAGCGACCAGTGCCAGCCCGGCAGCTCGAACCCGCCAGCCGGTGTGAACGACATCAGCACGATCATCAGCAACGGGGCCAGCATGAACGCCACCATCGCCGCGTTGAATCCGGCGAGCCATCGCCTCATGCGACGGATTCCCGACCGAGTCCGCCCAACCGGCGCGCCAGCACGATCAGCAGCATGCTGATCGCCAGCATCGCCACCGCGACGGCCGCGCCAAATTCCCAGTTCAGATCAACCAGGTTCACGCGATAGGCGATGTAGGACATGAGCTGCACGCGCGAGCCGCCGAGCAGCGCCGGCGTGGCGAAAGCAGCCAGGTTCAGCATGAAGTTGATGATGACGCCGGACACCAGCGCCGGCCGGCTGAGCGGCAGGATCACGTCCCGCCATAGCGCGAGCCGACTGGCACCCAGGCTGGAAGCGGCCCAAAGCAGGCGCCGGTCGAGGCCGCTCAGTGCCGCCCATAACGGCAGCAGCACGAACAGGAAATGCGCGTGCAGCAGGCCGATCACCACGCCGGTTTCATTCAGCATCAAGTGCAGCGGCGCGTCGATCAGGCCAAGGCCGCGCAGGGCGCGGTTGATGATGCCAGTGGTGCTCAGCAGCAGCGACCACCCGAAAGCTTTCACTGCCACATTGACCAGCCACGGGGTGATATAGACCATCAGCAACCAGGCTTGCGCGACGGGCCGCAGGGTGGCGGCGTACCATGCCACCGGATAAGCCAGGATTGCGGTCAGCAGCGACACGGTCGCGCTGATGCGCAGGGTGCGCCAGAGCACGCGCAGATAGAATGGATCCAGCAGCCGGCGGTAGTTGGCCAGGGTCCATTGGCCGAGGATCGGACCGCTGTCGCTATGCGGGTGAAGGCTGTTGATCAGGCTGCTGGTCAGCGGCCAGACGAAGCAGGCGACCATCAACAGCAGAAGCGGGACGATGAGAAGAATGGGAAGAAGACGCCGGTGAGCCCCACCCTCGCCCGTCGCTGCTTGCGCCGCGCCGGCCCCTCCCCCGAAGCGGGAGACGCGATTGGCCGTGGTGGCTGCGACTCGCATGCGGCTATTTGATCTGCGCGATTTCCCGGTCGAAACGGTCGGTCCAGCCAGGCAGGTCGGCCATCGCCTTGTCGTAGTCGATGACTTCCAGCGTGGACATGTCAGGGTTCGGCACGAACTGATCGGCGCTTGCGGTGATCTTCACGTCGCGGTTCATCGGGACCTGGGCGAAGCGCGTGGCACGCAGGGTCAGGACCTTGTCGCTCAGCAGCCAGTTCAGCAGGGCGCGGCCACCGTCGGGGTTGGGGCCGTTCGCCATCACGCCGGCGGTTGTCGGACTGAGATAGGAGGGCGACGGGATCACCACGTCGGCCGGAATGCCGCGCTTGCGGAACTCCACCGCGGTGCCGGCACTGAATACCGCGACGGCGGCTTCTTCGCTTTCGAACTCCTCGCCGATGCGGGCGTAGGTGGTGGTCCAGTCGAGCACGTTGGGAGCGAGGCGTTTCAGCGCGGCGAAGCCGGGATCGATCTGGTCGATGCTGCCGCCATTCATCTTCGCAAGCTGGATCAGGGTGTACATGCCGAACGTGTTGCTGACCGGCGGGATCACCAGCATTCCCTTGAACTCCGGGCGCGCCAGGTCGGCCCAGCCCTTGGGCGGCGCCCAGCTCTTGCGCTTGAAAATCGCCGGCTGCCACAGGATGGCAACCACGTCGCCATAGGCGATGGCGCCAACCGTACCGTGTGCTGATTTCACCAGCGCCACGGGATAAAGCTTTCCCAGGTTCGGCACACTGGTGGCATCGATCGGCGCGAAAATGCCCTGGTGCATGCCTTTGAGCCAGGCCGAGTGGTCGCAGAGCACCACGTCCACCTGTGGCTTGTCTTTCTGCGCGATGGCAGTGGCGATGATTTCGCCGGACGTGGCCTTGGGGACGAGCGTAACGGAGTAGCCGGTGTCCTTGCGGAACTGGTCGCCCCAGCCTTCCTTCTCCAGCATGGTCTGGATAGTGCCGCCCCAGCTCAGGAGATAGACCTGCTTGTCGGCAGCGCGCCCCAGCTTTGGTACAAAGCCAGCAACGGCGGCCAGGGCGCCGCTTTGCAGAATAGCGCGTCGTCGGATCATTTTGTGTGCCCCCCGGAGTGCGCGCATTGTGCCGAATGCCTGGGCGCGCGCAATCCCATGGCGCCGCGCAATCGGGCGGAGTGAGGCGGCCCAGCGTATCGGCCAATGGCATCGGCCAAACCCGTAGGCCAAAGGCTTGTCGGGTGCAGCGGGCGATATCACATTGTGCCGCGGCGCTGATTTCGATGGCGTTCCGGCACTGTGGGATCAACCAGCATGTATCGCGGCACACGAGCGACTGCCACTTTTGCCGGCCTTGCCGGCGTCCTTGCGATGGCGGGATGTGCCGTGGTGCCGCCCTCCGGGCCGACGGTGATGGCGCTTCCCGGCCAAGGCAAGAGCTTCCCGGTGTTCCAGCAGGACGACTATAGCTGCCGCGGCTACGCACAACAGCAGACCGGTTACCAGCAGCCCGGCCAGGCGGCCAACAACGCCGCCGTCGGCAGCGCGGTACTCGGCACCGCGATCGGCGCCGCGGCAGGCGCGGCGATCGGCGCTGCAGCCGGGAACCCCGGTGCCGGCGCGGCGATCGGCGGCGCGACGGGTTTGCTCGGCGGCAGTGCGATCGGCGCCAACAACGCGGGAGCGATCCAGGCCAGCCTGCAGCAGCGCTACGACGTGGCTTACACGCAGTGCATGTATGCTCGCGGCAATACCGTGCAGGCGCCGCCGCCGTCTTATGCCAGTTATCCTGTCTACGGCTACCCTGGTTATGGCTATCCGGGATATGGCTATCCCTATTACACGCCCGGCTTCTACGGACCGAGTTTCGTTCTCGGTTTCGGGGGTGGATGGGGCGGCGGCTGGGGATGGGGTCGCGGCTGGGGCGGCGGGTGGCGCGGCGGATGGCACCGTTGGTAACCAGCCAGGCTAATCCATTGCCCGAATTGCTGATGCCTCGTTTCCGGTAGCGGCAGCGGCCATACCTGTCGGGTGGGCGCCCGCACCCCAACGCAAGCTGTGCGCATACCCAAGCTCTATCAGCAGCGGCCCGATCAGCGGCTGCAATGCACGCCGATCGGCGCCCGAGAGATCGCGCCGCCAGCGCGCGACCGAGGAGCCGAACACTTCGCCCGAAGCGGCTATCTCATCGGATATCGCGCCGATCGGCACGGGCCGCAGCAGGCTGTCGTCCCAGGGCAGGTCGAGGAAGTGCAGCAACCGGCGCAACGTCCGCTCCGGGTCAGTCACCAGGGCTTCGTAGCGCAGCTCGTGGTAGGCGGGATCGCGGCGGAACCGCAGCCCGGCCTTCACGCTGGCGCGCCACTGCACGGCGCAGCGCCGCGCGGCCGCCGCGCTGTGGCACGGTGCGTGGTCCAGCTTGGCGAATGGGGTGCGGCGCAGGGAACACACGGCGTCGCGGCCGTCACGGATGATGTGGACCAATCGTGCGCGCGGGAAGCGGCGACGAATGTAACCGAATCGCTGCACGTTGGCGGGTGTTTTCTCGGCCCAGCATGCCTTGCCGGAACGCTCCAGCACCGCGCGCTGGACGCGTTCGATGAACTCCGCCTGCGAGCGGCTGCTGCGCTGCCAGCGGGCGATCTCGGCGGCGTTCCAGCCAAGCCGCTGGCCGATATCCGCCGGCGCCGAAACGCGCCGCAGAAACACGGTGGTTTCCGCGCCGCTGGCGATCATCGGATGGCGGCCGAGAATGCTGCGCAACAGCGTCGTGCCGCTGCGCGCGGCGCCGCCGATGATGATCATTGACCGGCCGTCGGATCGGCGGCGTGTGAAGGGCGCACAAAGACGCCACCAGATCCGATACCCGAGCAGCGCGAACAGCGCGTCCGCGACACTGGGGGCAGCCAGCGCGGCGCGCATGCGTGTCCCGCTCCGGCGGCCGGCGTTTGCGACACGGAGCCTCGAGCGGCGCAAGCGGCGCCGACAGGTGAACCACGATGCCAGCAGCGCCGATCGCCACGCCAAAACCCGGCGCGTGAAGCCGGCAGAGTTATGTAATCCGTTGTAACCAAATTGGCGGGCGACCTGCCGCTCCAGGGCGGGCGGGACCAGCAGGCGCCCCGCGGTGAGGCCGGCAACGACGAAGCCCAGCTCATCAAGGTGGCCGAACACGGGAATTCGGTCCGGAATCAGGTCCCAGGGCGTCGCCAGGTATCCGAAGCCAATCAGCAACGCGGTCTTGGCTGACGTGCAGCCGGACGAACGCCAGACGGCACACATCAGGCGATACTCGAAACGGAGCACCTCGACGGCACGCTGCCACCGGTTCACGCGGCTTCCCCTGTGATCGACCCAGCGATACCAGCGGCGAATCGCTCCAGCGCCGCCGGCTTTGCGCAGACATGTCGATGGGTGTGTAACGAGAGTGTGTCAGCCGGAGAGCAGCACGATTATTCGGCCGGCGCCGGATCGAGGTGTGCAATGCGGGTCCGCGCGATGACTCTCGATCCGTCCTGCCCGCCGATCCGTCCTGCCGGCCGATCCGTCCTGCCCGCAGATCCGTCCTGCCCGCAGATCCGTCCTACTCGCAGATCCGTCCTACTCGCCGATCCGTCATGCCCGCGAAAGCGGGCATCCAGCCGAGACCCCCACGAAACTCCGGCGATGCGCCCGGATTCCCCCATGCGCAAGAATCACGAACGCGGGTCACCCTCAATGCGGTGCGGCATTACAGGCCCCCGGGACAAACCCCCGGGGGGGAAGGTTTCAGGCTGCGCGGGGCTTGGCTTCGCGTGATTCCGCCAGATGATCGAAGCTCTTCCGATAAGTGCCCAAGCCCTGCGTCTGCGATCGCAGCTCGATGATCAGGTCGTGCAACTCGGCCTCCGGCACCAGCGCTTCGACATCGTCCCAACCGGACCAGCCGTCTTTCTCGGTATAGCCGAGAATCTGGCCGCGGCGCCCGGTCAGCAGGCGTTGCGCGCGCGCGGTGAAGTCGTTCGGCACGCTGATCGTGACCCGGTCGATGGGTTCGAGCACCACCGGATCGGCGGCCGCCAGCCCCTCTTTCATGGCAATCTGTGTGGCGGTCTTGAACGCCATGTCGGAACTGTCCACGCTGTGGAACTGCCCGTCCGTCAGGGTGACGGCGATATCCACCACTGGATAGCCGAACGGTCCCTTGCGAGCGGATTCCTCGGCCGCTTCGCCGACCGCCGGGATGAAATTGCGCGGCACCGCCCCGCCGACGATCTTGTCGATGAACGCGAACCCGGAGCCGCGTTCGCGCGGCGCGATGTCGATCTTGACGTCGGCGAACTGGCCGTGCCCGCCGGTCTGCTTCTTCAATCGCCCGTGCTGATGCACGGCGCGCCGGATGGTCTCCTTGAAGGCGACTTGCGGGCGCTGCGTCGAAACCTTCAGCGCATAATTGTTCGCCAGTTTCGCGACCGTGGTGTTGAGATGGATCTCGCCCTGGCCATGCAGCACGGTCTCGCCGGTATCCTGGCCGTGCTCCAGGCGCAGGGAAATATCCTCCTCCAGCAGCTTCTGGAGTGCCCCGGCCAGCTTCACGTCATCCTTGTGATCCGACGTGCCGATCGCAAGCGAATAGACGGGCGCGGGCGGCGCGGGGAACGGAAGCTGCTCCGGCGTGGCACCAGGAGAGACGGTCGCGCCGGTCGCCACGCTGTCCAACCGGCCGAACGCGACCATGTCGCCGGCCTGGGCCTCGGCAATCTTGGCGGGGTCGCCGCCGGTCCAGCGATAAATCCCGCCGAGCCGCGACCCGCCGAGCGTGACGCCGTCCTTCATGCTGCCGCGCCATATCCTTGCGTATGAAAGCTTTCCGGTATGGCCGGCGTGTACCGTCTTGAATATCTGCGCGAGCGGCGGCCCGTCGGCGTCGATGCCATGGCGTTCCGCGGTTTCGACGGCCACCGGCGTGTCGTGCCGCAACGCCTTCCACAGCCGGCGAATTCCGCCCGCCTGGTCGGCCGCGCCCAGCAACACCTCGATCACGTTGCCTGCCGCCAGGTCCTTGCGCAGGTCGCGATAAATCTCATCGGTGCTCGGCTGCACGTCCTCCAGCACCTTCTCCAGCAATGCGTCGTCGTTGTCGGCCAGCGCTTCCACCAGCTTGAACCGCGCCTCCTGCTCCGCGTCCTGCATCGATGACGGTATTTGCATCAGCTCGGATGGTTGTCCGCGGCGGTAGCGATAGGCGCGTTCGCTGACGACATCGACATAGCCGGCCACGGACTCGCCCTCGATGATCGGCATCTGGCGCAGCACCAGCGGGCATTTCGCATAGGCCTGCAGGGCGGCGAGCGTATCGCGCACGCTGCCTTCCAGCGTGTCGATCTTGTTGACGAACAGCATGTGCGGCACGCCCTGGTCGGCCAGCAGCTTCAGCAGCGGTGCGACACCCATGGCCCGCGCGGGTGACGGTTCGCACACCACGACGGCCAGATCGACGACGGTCAGCGCAGCAGCCACTTCGTGCGCAAATTCCACCGAGCCGGGGCAATCGAGCACGGCCCACTGGTCACCGAGATAGGAGCAGTGGCCGAGACGCAGCTCGGTGGTCATGGGGCGGTTGCGCGGATCGGCGGGGCGCTTGACCGGGCATCCGGCCGCTTCCATCAGCGCCTCAAAGAGGGTTGATTTCCCGCTGCTGTACGGCCCAAGCAAGGCCACCGAGCGAGGACTTCTGCCGTTCTGGTTTCCCGACATCCTGGCGTCTCCCGTAGCTGTTGCAGCGCTTGTGCGGCGCGCGCCGGTCGGCGTTGACGCCGCTCATCGACCGATCCTAGCGAAGATTTTGCGAGGGGGAAGCTTGGATGACAGGGGTGTGACGACAGCCCACAATACGGCGTGTTGCGCGAAGGGGCACCGGATGGGGATTTATGCGCGGTTCGGCGTGCCGACGGTGATCAACGGCTGCGGCACGGTGACGCGGCTCGGCGGCGGTGCGATGCACCCGGACGTGCGGCAGGCGATGGCGGATGCGGCCGGATCGTCAGTCGACATGCTCGCGCTGCAGGCGGCAGCCAGCCGCGTGATTGCGCGCGTGACGGGCGCGCAAGCGGGCATTGTCACCTCGGGCGCGTCGGCGGCGCTGCTGGTTGGCGCGGCGGCGTGCCTGACGCGGCTGGATCCCGCGCGGATGAATGCGCTGCCGGAGGTGCCGGATGGGCGCTGCGAATTCATCGTCGTCCGCAGCCAGCGCAACATGTACGACCGTGCGCTGCGGGTGGCCGGCGGCCGGATCATCGAGGTCGGCATTCCCGACAGGTTCAGCGGCCCCGGCGTGCGGGACGCGGCGGCGTGGGAGATCGAGGCGGCGATCGGCCCGCGCACGGCGGCGATCTGCTGGCTGGCGCAGCCGCACTCGCTGCCGCCGCTGCACGAGGTGGCGCGCGTTGCGCGGGAGCAGGGCGTGCCGGTCC
>DATDIC010000557.1:0-5470 GCA_036521275.1 Acetobacteraceae bacterium | reverse complement strand
GCAGTCGGGATGCCAGAGCAGACATTCGCGGACACTCCGATCCCGGCAGGTATCGACCCAGGCAAGACGTTCGGCGGTTAAGCGGCTGTTTCCGAAATGCGGACATCCGGGCGGCCGCCTATGGGGATCGCTGCCTCTCCGTTCTTTGGACCGAGGCGGTGGCGATGGGCCTCAGGCTGTCGAGTTGCCCGCTCGTGCAGCCTCAATCTTTGCAATGTCGATCCGGCGCATGGTCATCATGGCATCCATCGCCCGCTTCGCGGCGGCGCGATCCGGATCCTTCAGCGCGGCAATTAAGGCTCGCGGCACAATCTGCCAGGAGAAGCCCCAGCGGTCCTTGCACCAGCTGCATTCGCTTTCAATGCCGTCATTCTCGATAATCGCATTCCAATAGCGGTCGGTTTCTGCCTGGTCGTCGGTCATCACCTGGAAACTCACCGCCTCGTTCGGCGTGAACGCGGTGCCGCCATTCAGACCGACAAAGGCTTGCCCGAGCACGATGAACTCGACGACTAGCTCACTACCCCGGTTGCCACCAGGGTTATCGGATGGAGATTGAAGCGCTTGTCCGACATGGCTGTCAGGAAAGGTGGCCGCGTAGAATTCCGCCGCTTTCCGCGCCTCGCCATGGTTGAACCACAGACATGTGACGATTTTGCTGCTCATTGACATTCCCTCACCAGCCTTGACCGGATACCTCGATATCAACGTGCATGATGGACGCCGATAAAGGTCCGCTTCAAGACCGGTGATCGTTCGCGACAGCTGTCTCTGACTCCAGGGGCAACGGGCGGCACGCGTCCTGGCACGACCATTTCGACGAGCTCCTGAGCCCCGGCCGACTCGTCAACCGGCAATTTTCGCTGCCGGGCGGCACTAAACTGCCAGGCCAAACCACAGGCCGAGCGTCCGGCTCTAGCGTACTCAGGCCGGAAGCGAACCGGCAGAAAGCCGTACGGGCCGGGTGGGCCGATCGCGACCCGAGTGCGTCGTTCGACAACACTTCGTCTTGCCACGATTGCGGTCGGTTGGGCAGACGGCGTCAATGGCGTGGACCAAGAGGACCTGGCGGCGCTATTGGCAGACATTGAACCATGATCTGGAACTCCGAACATGTCCGACTATGACCTCTACTACTGGTCTGTGCCCTTCCGCGGCCAGTTCGTGCGCGCTGTCCTCGCCTATGCAGGAAAGAGCTGGACCGAGGGAGGGGACGCCGCGATATCCAGGTTGATGGACGGGCCGGTGAAGCAGATGCCCGTCCCGTTCATGGGGCCGCCAATGCTGATCGACAAAAAGGCGCATTTCGCCATCGCCCAGATGCCAGCCATAGTGCTCTATCTAGGCGAAACGCTCGACCTGTTGCCCGCCACTCCAGCTCTGCGCGCCATGACCATAAAGATCGTCAACGACGCCAACGACGTAATCGACGATATCACGCTGGACAGCGGCCGCGAGATGTGGACGAAAAAGCGCTGGCAGGACTTCATTCCCCGCCTGAAGAAGTGGATGTCGTTGTGGGAGGAGACCGGCCGCCGCCAAGGCCTGAAGGCAAACGCCGGGTTCCTGCTGGGCGGCGAGGCGCCGGGCATCGCCGACGTCGTAACAGCCACCCTGTGGTCGACCATGGCCGACCGCTTCCACAAGGTCGAGGTCATCCTTGAGGAAACCGCGCCGATGACGGCCGCCCTAACGCGGCGGGTCGCTGATTTGCCCCCGCTGGTCGAACTGACCGCCCAGGCGCAGCAAGACTACGGCGACACCTATTGCGGTGGCCAGATCGAGGCCTCGCTGCGCAAGGTTTTAGACGCTTAAGCCCTTGTTTTCCGGTGTCCAGGAAAGGGGATCATCATGCGTGTTCAGTGCCGCTGCAGAGGTATAGAAATCGAAGTCTCAGCCGAGCCGATCGCCCAGTTCTACTGTCATTGCGACGACGGCCAGGCGGCATGGCGCCGCCTGCGCTCCCGAGTCCGCGTACCCCGCCGACGCGGTGACAGTCACTTAAGGTGGCCCATTCGTGGCCGCCTAACCCGGGGCTACATCAACCGAACTCCGGTGAGTGGTCGGCTCACGATCCGTTCCCGCCGGTCATATTTCGGAATTGATTGCTCGAAAGCAGACTTGGACGCAATGGAGCCGCCAATGGGCATTTGCATGATTGACGAGCGTAGTGCGTTTGACCATTCGAGCTGTGTTGCCCAGCAGGATCGTCAGGAAGGGGCGAGTGCATGATATGCCTCGCACAACGCTGTCGGTTGGCTACGCCGTCGAGTTCTTCACGCAAAAAATTCGCTTCTCGAATAGTGAACCCAATATGGCAAGGAGTATGCCGGCATAGATCGGGTGACGAACGGCTGCATAGGGGCCTGTGGCGACAAGCTCGGGCTTCCTCTTTCTGCGACATTGGCAAGCCCCAGTTCCGGCCGAGATAAATGCGCGCCAGGTTGACGAGTCCCACACCAAACGCACAGAGCACCACCCCGGCCAAGCCGGCAACCCGGTTCCTTATTGACGGCATGGAGCTGCACAATCCGCGCGGCACTGTGGAAGCCAATTAAGCGCAACGCGAGCAGAAGGAGCGCAAGGATTGCGACACGCAGCGCGATCTCGCACCACCAACGCGGCCTCTGAGACGGCCTGGGACACGCGTGGGCGTGGTTCGACTCAGCGAGTGGACGCCCCCCTCCCATCGTTGTGGCGCAGGGAACGCCTGAGATTGGGCCTGAGGCACACTCCCCTTCGCCGGCCCGGGGGAGCTCGCTACGGCGGCACACTCAAGCCCTCGTCTGCACCACCCGCAGCGAACCCGTCAGGCGCTCAGTCTCACCCAGGCTGGAGCGTGGTCGCTAGCTTCCGGTGCGCCACGGACCTCGCGGTCCACGCCAGCGTCTTGCAGGCACGCTGCTAGATCGGGAGACAGCAGCAGGTGGTCGATCCGGAGACCGGCCTCCCGGGGCCACCGGTTCCGCTTGTAATCCCAGAACGTGTAAATGCGCTCGGATGCCTGGACGACGCGGGCTGGCCGGCACTGGCGCGATGCGGTTGCACCTGGCGACATCATCTTGGTGTGCGACGTCGGCGGCGGCACCGCCGACTTTAGGCTGATCGCCGTGACCGATATCGCCGGCAACTTGGAGCTGGAGCGCATCAGCGTCGGCGAGCACATCCTGCTCGGCGGCGACAACATGGATCTCGCGCTTGCCTACACGCTGCAGGCCAGATTGGAGCCGGAAGGCAAAATGCTGGACGCTTGGCAGTTCCTGGCGCTGGTGCATGCTGCCTCGGGCGCGAAGATCACGTTGTTCGAAGACAGCAGCTTGGCAAAACTGCCGATCGCGGTTCCGTCGCGGGGCTCCAGCCTGTTCGCCAGGACGGTTGCCACGGCGCTCGATTGCGCCTCGCTGTCGCAGGTCATCCTCGACCGGTTCTTCGCCCAGACAGCCCTCGACGATCTGCCGCGCGGGGCACGTGGGACCGGGCCGCAGGAATTCGGCCTCCCCTACGCGTCCGATCCGGTGATCAGCAAGCATCTGGCCCGCTTCCTCACCCGCAGCCTGCAAAATGTGAAGGCGAGCGACAAGCTCGCGGCACTGGTTGGTCGGCGGGCCGGTGGGCAAGCGCTGATGCCGACCGCGGTCCTGTTCAATGGCGGCGTCTTCAAGGCCGCGCCGATCCGCGCCCGGGTGCTGGACCTGCTGGCGGCCTGGAATGGCGGACAGGCCGCCCGCGAGGTCGAAGAGTTCGAGCCGGATCTCGCGGTCGCACAGGGCGCCGCCAGCTATGGGCGGCATCGCACCAGCGGCAAAAGGCATCCGCATCAAGGCCGGTACCGCGCGCTCGTACTACATCGCTCTGGAAGCCTCGATGCCGGCAATTCCGGGGTTCCGCCCGCCGGCGAAGGCGCTGTGCGTCGTACCGCAGAGCATGCAGGAGGGGACCGGGCTGCTGATCGAGGGTCGGACGTTCGGCCTTGTGACTGGCCAGGCCGCAGAGTTCCAATTCTTCTCTTCCGCTGTGCGAAGCGGCGACACGCCTGGCCAGATCCTGCCCGATGCCGAACGTGAGCTGGAACAGACCAGCCTGCTGGAGGTCGAGCTTCCGGCTCTCCCCGATGCTCCCGCAGGACAGGTCGTGCCGGTGCAGATTGAGTCGGTGGTCACGGAACTCGGCACGCTCGAACTCTGGATGAAGCACACCAACTCCGACCGGAGATGGAAGATTGAGTTTCAGGTCTGCACGGAATAGTGCCGGCCGAGGCTCGCGAGGCAGTGTCTCAGGGATGACAGCCCGCTTTTCCATCGGCATTGATCTCGGAACGACCAGCTCCGCACTTGCCTATGTTCCGCTGACCGGCGATGCACCGCCCGAGGTTCTCGCCGTCTCGCAATGGCAGACCCCCGACGCACTCGTCGAGGTGCCGACGCTGCCTTCGTTCCTCTACCTGCCGAAAGACGCGCTTGCCACGCAGCTGCGCGCCGGGTTCCTGGAACAAACGGATGGATTGTCGGCCGCCTCGCGCGCCGCAGGGCAGGCGAAACGCCCGGCCGGGTTGTCCGCTCGGCAAAGTCGTGGCTGTGTCACCACGCGGCCGACCGGTCCGCGCCGATTCTGCCGTGGGGATCGGAGGATCTTGCGCCGGCGCAAAAGATTTCGCCCGTCCAGGCCGCTGGCTTCATTCTGAATTACCTGCGAGCCGCCTGGAACAGCAGCTTCGCCCGGTCTGGTTATGCATCGATGACCAGGAAATCACCATCACGGTTCCCGCCTTGTTCGACGCCCCTGCGCAGCGGCTCACCCTGAATGCCGCGGAAGCAGCGGGGTTCCCCGGTAGCGTGCGGCTCCTCGAAGAGCCACAGGCCGCCTTCTATTGCTGGCTCGAACGACACAGCTCGGCCAACCCCAACCCGTTGTGGGAAGGGCGGGACGCATACAATGCCGAGCCGCGGCACGTCCTGGTAGTCCATATCGGCGGAGGCACCTCGGATCTCAGCTTGTTCGAGCTGCGACCCGGTCCGTCGGGCGGCATCCCCGACATCACGCGGGTGGCTGTCAGCGAACATATTCTGCTGGGTGGAGACAACATCGACCTGGCCCTCGCAGCCTTGCTTGAACCGCGCCTTGTGGGAGAACGCGGCCACCGGCCCGCAGTGGGAACATCTGGTCTCCTCATGTCGCGATCTGAAAGAGCGGGCCCTTTCGGGCATCGCTTCGGCGAATCAGCGGTTGGGGGCTCCGGGCTGGTGGCTGGCGTGCAGACGGCAAGCCTGGCGCGCGGCGAGGTCGAGCGGCTGGTGCTGGATGAATTCCTTCCGGCGTGCCATGCGCACGTCTGACGGCTGGGCGCACGTTCTCGGCGACCCCGCGAGTGTTCTAGCGGATGATCGGTGTGAGGCGCGGATTTCGCCACACCTGCACGCCGTCGAGGACCGCCATGTTTTCCACCGTCGGCGCGCAAGGCCGATAGACAAAC
>DATDIC010000556.1:0-16889 GCA_036521275.1 Acetobacteraceae bacterium | reverse complement strand
CAGCGCGATCAGGCCGGGCAGGATGAGCACCCTGAAGCGGCGTGACGGGCGCCCGCCGGGTTCGGCAGCGGCGTAGCGGGTGGGAGTATCGAAGCTGCTCAACGACGCCGTCAGACCGGCTTGGCGGCGTAATTCGGAGTGGGATCGATAGCCGCCTCTTTCATAAATCCGATTTAGGCCACCACTGAAGCGACGTGAAGTGGCCGGAGCAGTATCTGCTCGGCGCACCGCGCTGGCACCCTTCGCTCCGGTTGACAAGCCTTGCCAAATTCCGGCATTGGCAATCTTTGCCATCGTACCAAGCACCCCGGGAGACCGACGATCCACCGTCATTCCCGCCCAAGCGGGAATCCAGCCGACTGCCCACGCAACCCGCGACCTTGGCGTGGACGCCCGCTTTCGCCGGCATGATGAGGGAAGATTCAGCCTCTCGGGCGACTGGTATGGCCAGCCGAGGATATCCATGGCCACAATGAACGTTTCTCTGCCCGATCCAATGAAGGACTGGGTCGAGTCGCAGGCCCGGACCGGTCGCTACAGCAACGCGAGCGACTATGTGCGCGACCTGATCCGGCGCGACCAGGAGCGGGCCGCAAGGCACGAGGAAATGCAAAAGCTCATCACGGAAGGCGTCGAGAGCGGCATCAGCACCCGTCCGATGGAGGACATTCTGCGGGCCGCGCGCGCCCGGGCGGCCGGCAAGCCGGACGATGGCATATAGGACAACGCGCCAGGCCGATCAGGACATCATCGATATCTATTTGCGGGGATGTCAGGAATTCGGGCAGAGCCAAGCTGAGCAGTACCACGGGAGGCTTGGCCCGAGCCTTCGATCTGATAGCTGACAACCCGCGCATGGCGCGTGAACGGTCTGAATTCACGCCTCCGATACGCTTGCATCCCTATCGGTCTCACCTGATCGTCTATGTGCTGGCTGACGCCGATATTCTGATCGTTCGCGTCCTGCACGGGCGGCAGGAATGGGAACGGATCTGTAGCCCCACCCGGCCGTGCGCAATCTCTGCCGGCCAATCATCACAACCCCATCTCGGACGCGCGGTTGCGGTACTGGATCGCCACCAGCGCTGCCTTGGCCGGGCGCATCCGCAGGATCGCGGCGGGCACGGTGAACAGCGGCCAGATCACCGCGTGCACCCAAAGCGGCGGGGAGAACCAGATCTCCACCAGGATCGCCAGCAGCACCACCAGCGCACCCAGCACGAAAATCACCGCAAACACCGCGCCGTCGCCCGCATCGTTGCCCCGCAGGTCCAGCCCGCACACCGGGCAGCGCTCCCGCACGGTCAGCAATCCGTCGAACAGGGCTCCCTGGCCGCAGCGCGGGCAGCGGCAGGTCAGCGCCGCGCGCAGCAGCCCGGGCGGTTGCTGTTCAGGGGGAGGCAACGATCGGGCTGGCGCCCCACCAGTAGATGCAGGTGAACAGGAACAGCCACACCACATCGACGAAGTGCCAGTACCAGGCCGCTGCCTCGAAGCCGAAATGGCGGGCCGGCGTGAACTGCCCGGCTCGCGCTCGGAACCAGCAGACGATCAGGAACGAGGTGCCGACGATCACGTGGAAGCCGTGAAACCCGGTCGCCAGGTAGAACACCGACGGATAGACGCCGCCGCCCACCAGCTTGAATGGCGCGTGGGTGTATTCCCAGAGCTGCGTCGCGGTGAACCACATCCCCAGCAGGACGGTCAGCCCCAGCCCGGCAACCAGCCCCTTGCGGTTGCCCTCGATCAGGCTGTGATGCGCCCAGGTGATCGTGGTGCCGGAGAGCAGCAGGATCATCGTCATCAGGATGGCGAGGTGGAACGGGTCCGGGGTGTGGATATTGGGCGGCGGCCAGGTCGGGTTTGCCAAGCCGGACACGTTGTCCGGGAACAACGCGAAATTGAAAAACGACCAGAAGAACGCGACGAAGAACATCACCTCGCTGGTGATGAAGAACAGCATGCCGTAGCGCAGCCCCAGGCGCACGATCGGCGTGTGCACGCCTGGCGTGCGGCTTTCCCGGATCACGTCGCGCCACCAGAAGTACATCACGACGAACACCACCACGGCGCCCGCCGTCAGCACGTAATAGTCGCCATAATGGGCGGCGAGGACGATGCCGAGTACGATCAGAAACCCGCCGACCGCGCCGATGATCGGCCACGGGCTGGGCTCCACCAGGTGATAAGGCTGCTTCAGGCCAGAATTTTCGAAGACGACGTCGCCGTGCGCGTGCTCGCTCATGCCTCAGGACCGGACGTGGGGAATCGCGGGGCGCATCATCGTCAAATCCCCCGTCGGTTCAAGGGGGTGCGGCGCCAAACGCGCAACCCTGTCGAACCGCAAACCTGTCGAACCAGGGGAAGGGTTCCAAGGCGATGTGCTCGGCGGGACCCACGGGAAGGTCCACCGGCGCAGCCCGGGGTTCTCCGGTTTGCGAGCGCAATCCACGCTTTCCGGCGATTCGGCCTGAAGCGATCATCCTCTCAGGGGTCAAAATCACACGCGTGGTACCACCGGCGAACTGGCGTGAATCGACCCCAGTTGCGTCATGGCCGAAGGCGCGCGACTAGCCTGGCAGCAGACGATCGAGGTTCATGGGCAAACTGCTGCCATGCCGCCCCGGCCTCAGGAGAATCATCATGCCACACGAGCAGACCACCATCACCACCGGCGACGGAGAATGCCCGGCCCACGTGTTCTCGGCCGGCGCCGGCCGGAACGGCCCCGCCGTCATCTTCTACATGGACGCGGGTGGGATCCGGCCTGCCGTGCTCGGCATGGCCGAGCGGCTGTCGGAGGCCGGCTACGTCGTGCTGCTACCCGACCTCTTTTATCGCTACGGCTCCTATGGCCCGTTCGACCCCAAGGAGGTGTTCAATGGCGACGTCCGCGCGATCCTCGGACCGCTGATGGCGACGACCGGCAACGCAAAGGCCGCTGCGGATACGGAGGCGTTCGTGGCTTATCTCGATACGCGCTCGGACGTCCAAGGCGAGAAGGCGGGCGCGGTCGGCTTTTGCATGGGCGGCGGCATGGCGATCGCGGCGGCGGGCACCCGGCCGGACCGCTTCGCTGCCGTCGCCAGCTTCCACGGCGGCAATCTAGCGACCGACGCGCCCGACAGCCCGCATACCTACGCGCCCGAGCTGAAAGCCGAGCTGTACATCGCCGCCGCAGAGAACGACGGTAGCTACCCGGCAGCCATGGCAAAGCGGTTCGAGCACGCTCTGGACAAAGCGCACGTCCGCTATCGCGCCGAGACCTACCCCGCGGCGCATGGCTGGATGCAGCCGGATTTTCCTGTCTACGATGAGGCCGCCGCAGAACATGGCTGGCGCGAGATGCTGGCCTTCTTTGCGCGTACGCTCCAGCATCAGCCTGCCTGTTGATCGGCTAACCACCAAATCCGGGCGTTCGCGATTGTGCAATCGCGGGTATCAAGCGTCTGATTTTGACCGCTAGAACCCCCCAAACAGCCCGCGCAGGAACCCCGGCGTCACGGCGGTCAGCGGATTGACCGTCACCGTCGGATCATCCAGCGGCCCGCGCATCGCGTAGCTGGCGGCAAACAAGCCACCACCGCGTTCCGGGCTGAACAGCCGCCCGAGCAGCGGGATGCGCCCCAACAGCGAATTGAAGAAATACGCCGGCACGATGGTGCCCTGCATGTCCGCTCGCCGGCGATCGAGGTCGAGCCAGCCTTTCGCGGTCAGTCCCAAGGACGGGCTCATGGCGCGCGCCTCCGCGATGGTCAGCACGCCGCCCTGCCACCGGAACGGCATGGTCAGCTTGGTGAACCCGACACCCGGACCTCGCAGGGCCTGGACCAGGCCGTATAGCGTCATCGCCTGCAGCAGCTTGCCCATGCCCACTGCGTTCCGCAGCCGGAAATTGTCGATCTCGGCGGTGCCAACCAGCGGATGCCCGGATTGCCCGTCCTGGTAGGTTGCGTTCACCGCCAGCCGTCCGCCATCCATGGTCTGCACGGCGCCGACGGCGCGCAGCAGGGCGCCGGCGTCCCCGGCGGACAGCGTCATGCTGCGCTCCGGCGCGGCCCCGGCGCGCGGCGCGGTCTGCTGGATCGTCAACGAAACCGGCGCGCTTGGACCGGTCAGCGCCTGCAGCCGAAGTTCGCGCAGCACCCGCCCATCGTCGGCGGCGCGTGCGGACACGCCGGTAATGTCGTGGCCGTCAGCCAGGATGACCCGATCGAACCGTGCATCGGCGGACCAGGGCGGCCCTGGCGCGGTGGAGCTGGTACCGGGTGTCGTCGCCTTGTTGGCGAAGCGGCCGGATAGATCGAGCGTCGGGCCGGAGAAGCTGGCCGCGATCGGCCCGTCCGGCGGGAATTGCACGACGCCCTGCGCCTGGGTACCCCCCAGCAGGATGCGGTCGGCCCGCAGGGTGACGATCCTGCCCTGGTCGAATGCGGTACTGCCATCCAGCTCCAGCCTGTCGCCCTGCACCCGGAACGGGTCGATGCCGCTGAGCCGGTCATGGTCGAGCGCCAGGGTCGCCTCGGCCCTCGCCGGAGTGCCGGCCGGCTTGCGCCAGCCGAGCGGCTGCACCGACAGGGCGGTGGGCGTCAGGTCGGCCTGCGCCTGGATGGAACCGCTGCCGTTGCGGCGCTCGGACAGGGTCGCGGTCAGCGGCACCGGGCCGATCAGCACGTCACCGGGATCGAGGCCGGCGGCGGCGAGCTGGCGCGCATCAGGCCGCCCGCTCAGCGTGACCCGCTGCACCACCTGGGCCGGTGGGCCGGGGCGAAAATCCATGCTGGCCTGAACCTGCACCGGGATGCCGGCCAACAGCGCGTCCCCGTTCACCGCAAGCCCGGTATTGCCGGCGGACAGGTCGATGGTGCCCTGGTCCAGATCGCGTCCGGCCGCGATGCCGGCCAGATGCAGCCCGGTGAGGCGGGCTTGCGCAGCGATCGTGACCTGGTCCGCGGTCAGCCGCGCGATCAGTGGAAACGAGACGGTCAGGCCGACATTGACCTGTCCCGACGGGCTGTTCAGCGGCATCGGGTGGCGCGCCAGCAATCCGAGCCTGGGATTGCGCAACAGATCCACTGCCGCCGGTACCGGGCCGGCGATCTGAAACTGCATCGCCAGTTGCTGGTCGTGCTGCGTCAGGCCAGTGAAGTGCAACTGCCCGCCGGTGATCGACAGCATACCCGGCGAGGGCGACGTGCCCTGCGGGGAGGACGCGCCCGGCGGGGACGACGCCTCCTGTCCGGCCAGCACCTTGATGTCGATCCGGTCGGGATCGACCAGTTGCAGCAAGGCCTCGCCCTGCAGGATGGGGGGCGCCGGGCGGAGCCAGTGAACGGTAAGCCCGTCGGCCTGAAACGCACCGCTCGCGGCAGTCAGCGCGAGGCCCGAAAGGTCGGCGGCGGCAGCCAGGGAAAAGTCGAAATGTCCTTCATGGGCGACGCCGGACGGGATGTTCTGGACGATCCAGGCGCGCGTCGATTTAGCGAGGCCAGCCGGCCAGATCGTCGGCAGGGCAGCGAAGGCAAGCTGGTCGAATGCGATCGCGACCTGCGCGTTCACCCGGCCGCCGGTCCGGTCGGCGTTGCCGTGCACCTGCACGGTTGACGGGGCGGTCCCGCCGGTGCCCGGCAGCACGAGGCGAAGGCTTTGCAGGACCGCATGCTCCGGGGTGCCGGACGCGACCAGGACGGCGCGCTCGATCGGCACCGGGCTGCCGGCAACCCGGGCGGTGCCCGGACCGCCGTCGAGCGTCAGGTGCATCTGCAGGATCCTCAGGTGCGGGCCGACCGTCAGCTCCACGCCGGTCTGCACGGGCATGTCCAGCGCCTGCAAAGGCGCCAGCGGCGAGGCCGTGGCGTTCTGGGCCGTCCCGGCGATGGCAGCAGGGGCGATAGCGGCAGGGGCAATGGCAGCAGGGGTGATGGACGAGAGGGTCGCCTGGATATGGATGCCAGTGCCACTTGCCGGGAGGTCGGCGGTGGCGTGCAACTGCGCCTGCTGGCCGGCCAGCGCCAGGGTAAGCGCCGCAGTGCCGTGCACGCCGCCATCCCGCAGGCGGCTCAGCTCCAGGCTGGCCTGCGGGGCCTGCCAGGTGACGCCGAGCTGGTCGTCGTGCAGCACGAGGCTGGCATCCTGGATGCGGAGCAGGCGGACCTGGCTCAGCACGTTGCCGCGTCCGCGGCTCGAATCGTTGGCGGGCGGCCGCGCCAGCTCGGCGAAGGTGCCCTCGAGGTCGGTGCCCGCCGGAACCTGGGTGGGTGCCGGCTTGGCGTGGGCGTCCCCACCCACCGTGAAGCGGAGCGCCCCGTCCGCGGTGCGCTGCGCGGTGAGGCTGGGCTGCTCGATGACCAGGGTGCGCGGCGCGAGGCGCCCGCGGAACAGGGCGGTCACCGACAAGGTCAGCTCCGCGCGGGGTACCGCCAGTTGCGCCGAGCCGTCCGGGCGGCGCAGCTCGACATCGGTGAGGCGGATGTCGAGCGGCGAGTCGAGGCCGGCGTGGAACCCTTCCCAGGCAAGTGCGGCCGACCCGACCTGCAGCCGCGAAGTGCCGACCGGGTTGACCGCGGCCTCGATGCGCTGGGCCAGCCAGGGCATGTCGATCGGGCCGCGCGACAGCCGCCAGGCGAGCACGGCGACGCCCAGCGACACCACCACGGCAAAGGCGATCAGGATGGCCAGCAGGCGGTGCAGCACGGTCCAGCAATGGCGCAGCGCTTGACCGGACAGGCGCCTCACGGCCAGCCTGCGGGCAGATGAGCAGCACGCGCTTGCATTTGCCGGAAGTCTGGCCGGCCGCGCACGACCCGGGCGCGGCGGACCGGCTGGCCGAGCGGTTCGCCGCAGCGGGGAAAGTCGCTGTGGGGACCGAAGAAGCGCGGCTGATCGGGGAGCCGGCGTTTGCCGCGATGCTGCGGGCGCTGGGCGGCAACAGCCCGTTCCTGTCCGACCTGGCGGTGCGCGAGGCTGCGTCGCTGGCCGCCCTGGCGGAACAGGGGCCAGACGCGGTGATGAGCGGCGCTTTGGCGACGGTGGCGGCGATCGACCCGGCGGCGCCGCGCGATCAGGTCGCCGCCGCGCTGCGGCGTGCCAAGCGGGTGGTGGCGTTGTGCGTGGCGGTGGCGGATATCGGTGGGCTGTGGACGCTGGAGCGGGTGACGGCCTCGCTGTCGGCGTTCGCGGCGGCGGCGCTGGAGGCCTCGGTCGCGCACCTGCTGCGCGCAGCACACGAGGCCGGCGAGTTGCGTTTGCCCGACCCCGCGCACCCGGCGCAGGGCAGCGGGTTCGTGGTGCTCGGCATGGGCAAGCTCGGGGCCGGCGAGCTGAATTACTCGAGCGACGTTGACGTTATCCTCCTGTACGATCCGGTTGCCCCGATATACACCGAACGGACCGGCGGGGATGCGATGCGCGCGTTCAATAGCCGGTTGGCGCGCGGGCTGGTGGCGCTGATGGAGGCGCGCGACGCCGAGGGCTACGTGTTCCGCACCGATCTGCGGCTGCGGCCCGATCCGGGGGTGACGCCGCCTGCCGTCTCCTTGCCGGCGGCGATCACTTATTACGAGAGCATGGGGCAGAACTGGGAGCGCGCGGCGATGATCAAGGCGCGCCCGGTGGCCGGGGATGTGGCGACCGGGGCGGCGTTCCTGGAGGCGATCCGGCCCTTCGTGTGGCGGCGTGGGCTGGATTTCGCGGCGGTGGCCGACATCCACGCGATGAAGCGGCGCATCGACGCGCATAAGGGCGGCGCGCTGGGGGGTGCGGCGGACCCGGTGGCGCGGGTGGCCGGGCACGACGTGAAGACGGGCCAGGGCGGCATACGGGAGATCGAGTTCCTGGTGCAGACCTTGCAACTGGTCTGGGGTGGGCGCGATCCGGAGCTGCGCGATCCGACCACGCTGGGGGCGCTGCGGCGGCTGACCGCGGCCGGGCACGTGGAACCGGCAGCGGCGGCCGAGCTGGCGGAGGCATACCGGTTCCTGCGCCAGGTGGAGCATCGGCTGCAGATGGTCGCCGACCGGCAGGTGCATGCGCTGCCCGACCGGACGGCGGAGCTGGAGCGGTTCGCGACCTTCATGGGGTATGGAACGGCGGCGGGGTTCGCCGAGGCGCTGCTGGGGCAGCTCGGCCGGGTGCGCGCCCGCTATGCCGAGGTGTTCGAGCGGATCCCGACCGATGCGGCGGGGGATGGCGCCGGGCTGGAGCTGGATTTCCGCGGCGACGATCCGTCGCCGGCGGCGACGGTGGCGGCGCTGCGTGGGCTGGGGTTCGAGAATACCGGGCGGATCATCACGGCGGTGCGGGGCTGGCAGGCGGGGCGGCTGCGGGCGTTGCGCTCGGAACGGGCGCGCAACCTGCTGGGGCGGCTGCTGCCGGTGCTGCTGGGGGCATTGGCGAAGCAGCCGGACCCGGACCTGGCGTTCAGCCGGTTCGACGGTTTCCTCGGGCGGCTGCCGGCGGGGGTGCAGTTGCTGTCGCTGTTCCAGCGCAATCCGGGGCTGATCGGGCGGGTGGCGGCGGTGCTGGGGGCGGCGCCGTCGCTGGCTGAGCATCTGGCCAGTCATCCGGCGGCGCTGGACGGGCTGCTGTCGCCGGAGGAGCAGGCGCCGGAGCCGGCGCGGCTGCTGGGGGTGCGGCTGAAGGATGCGCGGCGGCTGGAGGAGGTGATCGAGATCACTCGCCGGACGGTGCGGGAGGAGGATTTCTCGGTTTCGGTGGCGACCATGGAGGGTCGGCTGGACGCCGACGAGGCGGGGCTGCGGCGGAGCGCGCTGGCGGATGCGGCGCTGGACGGCTTGCTGGGGCCGGTGCTGGAGGATTTCGCCTCGCGCTATGGGGAGGTGCGGGGCGGCGCGATGGCGGTGGTGGCGCTGGGCAAGGCGGGCGGGCGGGAGATGATGGCCGGATCGGACCTGGACCTGATGCTGGTCTACGACCATCCGGAGGAGGTGACGGAATCGACCGGCGGGCGAAGCATGCCGGCGGTGCAGTATTTCATCCGCGCGGCGCATGCGTATGTGGCGGCAGTGACGGCACCGGGGGCGGACGGGCAGCTTTACGCGGTGGACATGCGGCTGCGGCCTTCGGGGAACAAAGGGCCGGTGGCGGTCTCCTTGGGGGCGTTCCGGCGGTACCATGCCGAGGCGGCGTGGACGTGGGAGCGGATGGCGCTGACGCGGGCTCGGGTGATTGCCGGGCCGGCGGCGTTGCGGGAGAGCGTGGAGGCGGCGATCAGCGAGGCGCTGCGGGCGGCCGGCGCGGCATCCAAGGTGCGGGCCGATGCGGCTTCGATGCGGGCGCGACTGGCGCGCGACCTGCCGGCGTCCGGGCCGTGGGACGTGAAGCTGCGGGTGGGCGGGCAGATCGAGGTGGAGTTCATCGCCCAGGTGCTGCAACTGCTGCATGCGGCGGCGGAGCCCGGGTTGTGCGATCCGACGACGCGGGTGGCGCTGCGGCGGCTGGGGGCGGCGGGTCGGCTATCGGACGGGGATGCGGCGCTGCTGGTGCGGGCGGATCATTTTTGGCGGACGGTGCAGGGGATGCTGCGGATCACGCTGGGGCGGAACCTGGCGGCGGAACTGCCGGAGGCGTCCGCCGCGCCGCTGCTGCGGGCGACCGGGATGGCGGATGTGGCGGCGCTGCGGGCGGAGATCGAAGCGGTGGCGGGACAGGTGCGTGAGGTGTTCGGGCGTTTGGTGGAAGGGGATGCAGGATGACAGTAGCGGAGGGGGATCCAGCCCCGGAGTTTCAGATGGCGGCGACGGGCGGCCGGACGGTTTCGTTGCAATCGATGCAAGGACGGCCGTTCGTGCTGTATTTCTATCCGCGGGCGGATACGCCGGGGTGCACGAAAGAGGCGTGCGCGTTCCAGGAGGCGTTGCCGGAGATGGGCAAGCTGGGGGTGGAGGTGATCGGGGTGTCGCGGGACAAGATGCCGGCGCTGGAGAAGTTCGCGGCGAAATACGGGCTGACGTTCCCGCTGGGTTCCGATGCCGAGGGTGGGGTGTCGGAGGCGTACGGGACGTGGGTTGAGAAGTCGATGTACGGACGGACG
This sequence comes from Acetobacteraceae bacterium, assembly GCA_036521275.1. Taxonomy (GTDB): domain Bacteria; phylum Pseudomonadota; class Alphaproteobacteria; order Acetobacterales; family Acetobacteraceae; genus DATDIC01. The sequence continues at coordinate 6,838 of DATDIC010000556.1, read as the reverse complement.
TATCTGGGTATGGAGCGGAGCACGTTCCTGGTGGGAAAGGACGGGCGGATTGCGCGGGTGTGGCGGAAGGTGAGCGTGCCGAAGCACGCGGCCGAGGTGATGAAGGCGGTGGAGGGGCTGTAGGGGGGCCAGGGTTCGCGGCGTATGCGGCGCGCTGAGAGCGGGCCCTCACCCGGCGCGCATGGCGCGCCGGCCTCTCCCGCGTAGCGGGAGAGGCTAAGAAGCGGGGGCGTTGGCGGTGACGCTGGGGTCGCCCTTGTAGCCGTAATGGGCGCGGCGTTCGGCCAGCGTCATGTCTTCGACGCGGCGATAGGGGCGAGAGGGAGGCGCGTGCTCGGGGTCAGCGAGGGGGATGGCGGGGAAGAGTGGGCGAAGGGGCTGCTCGGGCTTGAGTTGGCGTCCGCGGGGCTGGGTGGTGCGCGGGGTGGCGGGCTCGGCGGGTGGGGCCTGGTGCTTGTGCAGGGCGCGCAACGTGGCGTGCATGGTGCGGGTGAGGGTGGCGGCGTTGCCGCGCAGGCGGGTGGCGGTGGCGTCGGGGACCTCGGGCTGGGCAGCGCGGCGGAGATTGTCCATCACCGCGTAATGGGCGGCGATCGCCTGGGCGGCGAGCATGGCGGCGAACGGGTCGGCGGGCTTCAGCGCCAGCAGCGCGAGGCGGGCGGCATGGCGGCGGGTGGCGCGGGTTTGCTCGGTGTCGTCGGGGCGGGTGGGGATGGAGCCGAGGATGGTGTCGAGGAGGTGGTCGAGGAAGGTCGGGTCGAGGTCGGTGGTGGTGGCGGGGAGGGACATTGGGGGCCTCGACGTGGGGGAGTGGGCGTGGATAGCACGTCGATAGGAATAATGTCAAGGGTTGTGTGAATTTGGTCCTTTGGAGGCGAGGGGTTGGTGGCGGGCGTTGCGCCGCGGTTGTAACGCTTCAGGTCGGGCCGCCATAGTTGCACTCGTAACAATCATGGCAGTTCGTTGGCGAGCAGTTTCACGCCCGATTGGAACCGGACGATTCCAGTCGGGCGCGAGCTGCTCTAGCTGTCTGATCGTCGCCAGCTAGTTGTCGGTCTTAGGAATGATGCAGCAGAATTTGTGCGTGGTTGGAGAGTTGCAGGGCAACCAAGCCCGCCGAGACGGTCTCGCCGGTCACGGTCACCTTTGGCTGGAGCGTCAGGCTGTCGGTGCCGAACCGGAAGTCTGTTACGTCCAGCGTGCCGGTGCCGTGGGTCCATGCCTCGTAGGCGACAGGGGCGGCGGACGGAGCGGGCGCGGTGACATTTGCCGCGGAGTTGTAGATGAACTTCATGTCTGATGCGGCCTTGGAGACCGTGACGGGGATTGCCACCTGGTCGCTCAGTCCGTTCTGATCGGTTACCGTCACTGTCAGCGTATCGTTCTTCGTGGCAACGAGCTGGATAAGCGCAAGGTCCGCGTTAAGCTGTGCTTCCGTACCGGTGGTTTGGCCGCCGACTGATCCGGAGTACTTTTGTCCGTTGACGACGAAATTATCCGTGGTGTCGCTTATGGTGAGGGTCATGAGGCCGGGCGTGGGCGAGGCGTCGCTGATCTGAATGCCTGGCGCCGCAATGGTCCAGCCTTGCGGCCCGGCGATGGCGGCCGCTGGACCCATGGTGAGCTTGGGTGGCGGATCGCCGCCTGATGAACCCGGGCCGGTGGTGACATTGTTGTACACCTGGCTGCCGGTGGATTGGTTGATGAAGATCTGGCCGTCGCCGGCGTCGGCGGGGTTGAGGAGATTTCCATAGGACGTATTGCCGGTGATCACCGCGTTGTTGGTCTTGAAATCCTCGATCCCGGGGCCGCTGTTGCCGTAGGTGAGATTGCCCTCTACCTCGATGACGCCGACGTAGTTCGTGTTGGTGTCCAGGCCGATGCCTTCGCCGTCGGTTATACTGTTGGTGTAGAGGTCTGGAATCATGTTGACGTTGGCGTAGGAGGTGTTGCCGCTGATGATCGAGTGCACCCCGGGTTTGGTGTCCGAGTTCACCGAGGCATATATGCCGATCCCGCTGGTATCGTACAACGACCAGTTGGAGGTGTTATGGACGACATTATTCAGTATCTGGAGATAGTCGGATCCATTGGCGACAATTCCCCCGCCTGGTTCATTATATACGGTATTATTCTCGATTACGATGTGATTCGGAGCCGAGCCGCCGGTTACGGGGCGGGTCACAATGCCATTGCCATTGAACACCGGATTGCCCGGGTTCAGTTCTTGTGCCTGAGCTTGCGCGAGGGTGTACTTCGCAGCATCACCTTCGACGGTGAAGCCTTGGACATTGATGTAGGAGGCCTGAATATCGATGGCATTCCAGGTTCCTGAGGAATCGATGATCGGGTGCTGTCCGGGTGCGGCTTCGAACGTGATGGGCTTGGAAGCGGTGCCGGACGTGGTGATGTCGAGCACATCGCCGTAGTAGGGACCGGTGTAGGTCCCGTTCATGACTTCCACGGTATCGCCAGGACGCACCAACTGTTCGGCGGCCTGCAGACTCGCGAGTGCGGCACCGACCGATGTGCCGGCATTCGAGTCGTTGCCAGTGCCCGCGCTTACATAAAAAGTTGTCATTTTGACTCCCTGATTGCGAACCGCGGCTGCGGTTCAAAAGATTGTGCGATTCGGTCGGTACCTCAGGAACGTGCAATAACGCAAGAGTGTTTCTCATCGTTAAAATCAGGCGTCATTATAGCCATCCGGCTATGACCAAAAACTTGGAGATTTGCCGATTATATGGATCAGCTATTGAGCTTGCTGACCGGCAGATCAAGCCGTTGCAAAGGATAGCAGTATGACTGAGTCGGCCCGCTAGGGGTTGATAAGCGGGGCGAATTCGTGCAACGCAAGTGTTCGGGCCTAGTCCTGCGAGCGCGTCGCCGGCACGTCGAGCTTCGAGCGAAACTCGGCGGATGTCGCAACCACATAAGCTGCCTTGAAGAACGAATCGCGGCATGATTGTTGGGGCCAGTTCGCGCGCTAGTGCAACGTATGGATGTGGTGATAGCGATAACCAACGAAATGTCGGTGACGATCAGCCTTATGGATTTCGGCTCGACACGCGGCGACATGGATTGATCGGCAAGAGGTTGTGCGGCCTGCTGTCGTCGTTGTCAGCCGCGTCATCTCCGCTTGCGTCGGTGGGCGTGGGTCTTCCGTCTGATATCAGAACATTGCAAGCAAAGAATGGGAATGATATGCTGCTGCTGCTGAGTTTCCTTCGTTGGTCGTGTTGGGCGTTGTGGGGGCGGCGGGCTTTGCCGGGTTGCGGCTGTACCCGCGCGGGGACGGCGACCGTCATTTAGGCGTTGATTTTTTATCTGGAACATCCGACAATAATGGAACGATGGAATTCAATGCGCTTCGATGAACATTAGGACTGTGGTTTGCTGTCTGGCGGTTGCTGGTTTGGTCGGATGTGCGTCCCTTCCGACGGCCGGTCCGACGCGGGATCAGGTGCTGGACCAGGCACGCAAGGAAGGTCAGCGGCATTTTGATCTGGTTGAAATCGACCCTCGTGTTGTCACCGCGGTGTCGGCGCAACCTGTGGAGAACGTTGCTGGGAAGTTTGAACATTTCGGCAAGCCTCCTGTTCCGGCAATCGGGATCGGTGATTCGGTCTCGATCTCGATCTGGGAAGCCTCCGGCGGCGGGCTGTTTGGCAGCGAGCCAGCGGCAGGTGCTGCGGGGGGCGTAAGCGTACCGACGGCCGGGGGCGGCGGTCATAGCGTAACGATCCCCGAACAGGTGGTGGGGGCGGACGGGGGGCTCAGCGTCCCATACGCGGGCCGTGTGCGGGCCGCGGGACGGACGCCGGAGCAAGTCCAGCAGGCGATCCAACAGGCGTTGGCGGATCGCGCGATCGAGCCGCAGGTTGTGGTGACCGTGACCAAGCAAATCTCCGACGATGTGACGGTATCGGGAGAGCTGGTTTCGGGGGCGCGCATCCCGCTTTCCATTCGGGGCGACCGCTTGCTTGATGTGATTGCCAGCGTCGGGGGGGCGAAATCGGCGCCGTACGACACCTATGTGCGGCTGGCGCGCGATGGCCAAACCACGACGATCGCGATGGATCGGCTGATCTCGGACCCGCAGGCGAATATCTATGTGTGGCCGGGAGATACCATCACCCTGATCAAGGCGCCGCGAACGTTCTCCGTGTTCGGTGCAACCTTGAACAATCCGGTTGTACCGTTCGACGAAGAGCAAATGAATCTGGCCCAGGCCATCGCCAAGGCCGGCGGGCTGGAGGACCTTCGCGCCGATCCTGCCGGCGTGTTCCTGTTCCGCTTCGAGCCGCTGGCGATCGTCAAGACACTGGGCGTTGCGGATCTCGCGACGACGCCGGAGGGGGAGACGCCGGTGCTGTACCACCTCAGTTTGCGCGACGTGAACGGGTATTTTCTGGCGGAGCGGTTTCCCATGCATGACAACGATCTGATTTACGTCGCCAATGCCCCGCTGACGGAATTGCAGAAATTCTTCACCCTGCTGGGAACGATCACCGGACCGGTTATCAGCGGTGCGGTGGTGAGTCGGGGGTCGCACTGAGCCATTGGTGGGGAACCGGGTCTCCCTGCTGTTTGCGACTTGGGGATTGGTCCTGTCGCCGGCGCAGGCGAGGGTGCAGGCGGCCTGAGCTGGTGCAGTGCGTGACCGCGCCGCAACCGTGGTAGTCCTGATATCTTCCACCTTGTCGCTTTGGGGAACCAGTCTGGTTCGGACTACTTTTGGTTGTATGTCGATCTCCCTCTGCATCGCGACGGCGATATCCGGAATGAAACCGTCGCGCGTGCGGCAGACCCGAATGCGGCCGGCGAGTTCTGTTAGCAATTGAACCAGGCAATCATGCGGCGCATACTATGCTTATCGAAGATCAGCGTGAGCTTACGAGCGTCGTGCGGCAGTTGACACACTACTCGTGCGGGGCGTCGCTCATCCCGGTTTGCCGAGCGCTGAACCAGCGGATTCCGAAAGCGCCTGGCCGACCGCGCCGATGTCGTGTGGAGTGGCAGCAATCCGCACTGATTGCCGGCTCATGCTAAAGTGGCAGCGGCTGTCGGTGGCCTTTCTCCTCGTTCAGGGCAATCAGGCGTTTGGCATCGTTGATCGCCTTGTTTACGGCGAGTGGGAGGGAAAGCCAGGGGACAAGCTTACACAGAGCTTGAACCTGCTGGCCATTGTCCTGAGCTTTGCCCTCCTTGCCAGGGGGCTGCGCCGGATAAGAACCATCAGACGTGGCGCCATATTTTTGCTCATCATCACCGGCTTCCTCGCTTGCTCCTTTGCCTGGTCGATAAATCCTCAGACCACCGTCAGAGAGTCGTTTCTCGATCTGGTAGCGACGGTGGGATGGATAGGTATCGCGACAACCATCGATCCTGACGAGTATCTGAAGCTCGCTGCGCGCATGACCTTCCTCGCTGCCGTGGCATCGCTGATGCTGCTGGTGGTGTCACCGTCCAGTGCGATCGCCGTTGGGCAAGATAGCATGGATTTTCGCGGTATTTTCTCGCAAAAGAACGTTCTCGGCGAAGCCATGGCGATAGGAGCGATCGCTCAACTCCATTGCCTGTCGATACGGAAGAAGGGGCGTGTTTTCGAAGGATTTTGTTTGGCGCTGACCATGGTCGTTGCGTTGATGTCGAAATCGGCCACGTCGTGCCTGGTCATATTTGTCTGCTGCGTTGCGCATATAGTGATCGCGCCGATCCGCAGGGGTGGTGCCGCACGCGTCCTGGGTGTCGCCGTTTTGGCGTGTATCATCCCTGCGGTTGTCGTGGGCGCCGCGTTTCCGGATAGCATCCTGGAGCTGTTAGGCAAGGACCCGACGTTAACGGGACGGACGGAGATCTGGGCCTATGTCATCAATGATATCTCCATGAAGCCTTTGCTGGGCTGGGGATACGAGGCATTTTGGGGGGGCAATAACCCGGCAGCGATAGAAATTTCCGATGCGGTTCACTGGACGGTTCCACAAGCCCATAATGGGCTGTTGGAAATGTTGTTGCAGGTAGGGTTTGTGGGCAGCGTCTTATATCTCGCCTTGTTGGTGCGAATGATATGGCTGTCAATTCGCTGCATGCGGTCGTACTGGGCCCCGCTGGGTGTGACGACGCTTCTGGGATGTGTAGCAGTCATACTCACAGGCGTGAGCGAGGCCGTGTTGCTGGCGCCCTTTGAAGCCTCCACCGGCTTGTTCGTGGTCACCGGGCTGTTCTGTGAGAGGGCACTACACACCGCGGGGCGGCGGCAACGACGGCTCTATTCGGCAATACACCCGAACGAAATTTTACAGCCGGCGCAAGTGGAGTCTGGTCTGTAGTTACGACCTTCCGCGTTTTGTGGACGTGAAGATACGACGATGTTCAGAACAACGCCGTGGCACGACCAGTGATCAACCGGCTCGCGCCAGCATCAAGGACTTCTCGGTGCGTCCGTCGCGGCCTGACGGTGACGCCCCGTCTTCCGAACTGACAAGCAGTGTCGCCAATCGATCGTATAGTTCCGCGACGCGATCGGATATGATGAACTCATGCGCGCGGGCGACCGCACCTTTCGACAAAGCCGAGATACGATCTGGCGTGGCGAAGAGCCCCGTCATCTCCGCGGCCATGGTGGCAGCAACCTGCTCGGTATTGCGGCCGGCGGTCGGAACGATGATTCCGCAATCTGGTGTCACGATGAGGCGCGGACCGCCGAGGTCGAGGCACATGACGGGCAGCCCGCGAGACAGCGCCTCCAACACCACTGTGCCGCCGCTGTCGTGCAGGCTCGGGAACACGAACAGATCGTGGCTATCGTACAGGTGAAACAACTCCTGTTGTGGCA
>DATDIC010000555.1:0-2903 GCA_036521275.1 Acetobacteraceae bacterium | reverse complement strand
GGGGATTCATTGCGTGGTCCAATGTGCCGGGCTTTGGTGTGTCTGGAGATAGTGAAGACGTGGGTGGCCGGGACAAGCCCGGCCATGACGAATTGGAAACGTCATCGGTCCGTCGCGTGAAGGCTAGCGCGATCCGGCGTTGACCATCAGGCATTGCTTGGTGATCGCGCGGCTGGCGTCGGAGGCGAGGAACAGGGCGGTCTGGGCGATGTCCTCGGGTTCGATCGGGTCGGGCAGGCACTGGCGCGAGCGGCCGGCGGTGATGCGGCTTTCGTCCTGGTACCAGAGACGGCGCTGGCGTTCGGTGATCACCATTCCCGGCGCGATGGCGTTGACGCGGATGCGGTCCGCTCCGACGTCGCGCGCGAGCGAGTTGGTGAAGCCGACGATCGCGGCCTTGGCGGCCGAATAGGCCTGCATGCTGGGGCCGCCGATCATCCAGGCGACCGAACTCATGTTGATGATGGAGCCGCGGCCGAACGCGCGCATTTGCGGCAGCACGGCCTGGGCGGCGAAATAGACGTGGCGGAAATTGACCGCCATCATCCAGTCGAACTCCTCCGGGGTGACCTGCTCGAATTGCTGGCGCTGGTCGTTGGCGGCGTTGTTGACCAGCACGGAGGCGGGACCGTGGGCGCGGGCGGCGGCCTCGATGGCGGCGCGCAGGGCGGGCAGATCGGTGAGATCGCAAGGAATGAAACTGGCACCGGTGGCGGCGGCGAGGGCATCGCCGGGCTCGCGCTGGATGTCGAGGAAGACGACATTGGCATGATTGGCAACGAAAGCGCGCACGAACGCCTCGCCGATCCCGCTGGCCCCGCCGGTGACGATGACGGTGCGGCCGCGCAGGTCGGGGTAGGTGGGGAAGGTCATGCGATGAGGCGCTCCGTTGCGGGGTCGAACAGGCAAAGCTTTCGGGTGTCGAGCGAGAAGCGGGCGTTGCTTCCCGGGGTCAGGTGGATGTCGGGAGCCACGCGCCCCAGCACCTTCTCGCCGCCGAGGCGGAGCACGACGATGGTTTCGGCGCCCATCGGCTCGGTCATGTCGACCGGCGCTTCCACCTGCACGGCGGCACGCGGATCGTCGCCGAAGCGGCGGTATTCCTCGGCGATGGCTTCCGGGCGGATGCCGAGCACGATGTCCTGGTCGCGCAGGGTGGGCGGCGTGGTGGCGGCGAGCGGCAGGCGGACCTGGTCGGGGCGGCCGGCGCCGATGATGGCGGCGGGCGCGTCGCCGTCCGCGACGACGCGGGCGCGCAGCGTGTTCATCGGCGGCGAGCCCATGAACCCGGCGACGAACAGATTGGCCGGGCGGTTGTAGATGGTGTCGGGGTCGGCGAATTGCTGCACCTCGCCCTGGTGCATCACGGCGATGCGGGTGGCCATCGTCATTGCTTCCACCTGGTCGTGCGTCACGTAGACGATGGTGGAGCGGATGCGCTGGTGCAGTTCCTTGATCTCCATGCGCATCTCGACGCGCAGCTTGGCATCCAGGTTGGACAGCGGTTCGTCGAACAGGAACAGCAGCGGGTCGCGCACCAGGGCGCGGCCCATGGCGACGCGCTGGCGCTGGCCGCCGGAGAGCTGGGCCGGGCGGCGCTTCAGCAATGGTTCGATCTGCAACAGCCGGGCGACGCGGGTGACTGCCTCCTGTTGGGCCTGGCGTGGGACGCGGCGGCACTCCATGCCGAAGGTGATGTTCTGCCGCACGGTCATGGATGGGTAGAGCGCGTAGGACTGGAACACCATGGCGATGTCCCGGTCCTTGGGCGGGACGTCGTTCACCACGCGGCCGCCGATCTCGATGGTGCCGCCGGTCGGCTTCTCCAGCCCGGCGATGATGTTGAGCAGGGTCGATTTGCCGCAGCCGGAGGGGCCGACCAGGACGGTGAACTCGCCGCTTTCGATCTCCAGGTCGATGCCCTTGAGCACATCGAGCTGGCTGAATCGCTTGCGCACGTCGCGGATGGTCAGCGCGGCCATCGCATCCCTTTCACTTCACTGCTCCGGCGGTGAGCCCGCGCAGGAAGTATCGCCCGCCGAACAGGTACACAAGCAAGGTGGGCAGGGCGGCGATCAGCACGGCGGCGCTCTGCACGCCGAATTGCGGCTCCGTGGTGATCGCGGCGGAGAGTGCGATCAGCGCGGCGGTGACCGGCTGCTGGCCGCCTTGGGTGAAGGTGACGCCGAACAGGAATTCGTTCCAGATGCCGGTGAACTGCCAGATGACTGTGACCACCAGGATGGGCGGCGACAGCGGCAGCACGATGCGCCAGAACACGCGGAAGAAGCCGGCGCCGTCGATGCGGGCGGCCTTCAGCAGGTCCTGCGGGATGCCGACATAGTAGTTGCGGCAGAACAGGGTGGTGAAGCTCATGCCCTGGACGATGTGGATCAGCACCAGTCCGGCGATGGTGTTGGTCAACGCGAGGTCGCGCAGCACCACAACCCAGGGGATCAGTTTCATCTGCTCCGGCAGGAAGATGCCGAGTGTCACGATGCCGAACACGAGCTGATCGCCGGGAAAGCGCCATAGGGCGATGGAGTAGCCGGCCAGCGCGCCGAGGGCGGTGGAGATGATGGTGGCCGGGATTGCCAGTTCGAGCGAATTGAGCATGTAGGGCTCGATGCCCCAGCAATGCTCGGCCATGCAGAACTTGTCCCAGGCCTGGGAGTAGTTGCCGAACGCAAACTGGTGCGGCCAGCCGATCATGGAGGTGGCGGCGATTTCCTGGTTGCTGCGCAGCGAGTTGATGGCGACCACGACGAGCGGGATGAGGAACAGCACGGCGAGCAGCGTCAGTGCGGCGTAGATGGCGGTGCGCTTCATGGCCGCGCTGGTCATGCCCGTGCTCTTTGGCGGGTGCGCCAGCGGACGTAAAACCCGTATGGCGCCATGACGAC
>DATDIC010000554.1:0-14435 GCA_036521275.1 Acetobacteraceae bacterium | reverse complement strand
GGGCTGGTGGCCTGCATCAAGGACGGCGCGCCGATGTCGGTGGTGGAATATCTGGCGTTGCGCGAGAAGAAGATGGCGTATGTGGCGGCGATCCATCGCTGGTTTCAGGACTGGGACCTGCTGCTGACGCCGGCGGTTTCAGTGGCGGCTTTCCCGGCCGAGCGGCTGATGCCGGCGCATTGGCCGCAGCACGCGTGGAACTGGATCGAATGGGCGCATTTTTCGTATCCGTTCAACATGTCCTGGAATCCGGCGGCGAGCGTGCCGTGCGGATTTACGGCGGACGGGCTGCCGGTGGGATTGCAGATCGTCGGACGGCGGTTCGACGATCTGGGGGGGTTGCAGGCGTCGGCGGCGTTCGAGCAGGCGCAGCCGTGGGCGGATAAGCGGCCGTCGCTGACGTGATGCGGTCGGGTTGGCGGGTCGGCATTGGCGATCCGCTGTCGTCGGCGCCGGACTGCGAGACGGCGGGCTAGCCCGGCAGCGAGCGGCTCGGTCGCGGTCATTGGTGGGGCTGATGGGAAGGATCGCCAGGGCGGCAACGAGGCGGAAGCAGATTGGGATCAGTCGTAATAATGTGTTCATGACCGCTTCGTCCGGCATTGCCAAGCGGCGGAATGTTTGCCCGTCCCGTCACGTCGTCGTGGGGGCCTTGAGCTGACATGCGGCGAGAAGAAGAAAGATTCAACGCAGAGGCGCAGAGGCGCAGAGATTCACGCGGAGGTTCCGCAACCTCCCGACCGGCCTGATAATCGGCCCAACCGGCACCGCCGCGCCCTTGTGGCTCGTCGGCGAATTTTTCGCGTGGTTCGCCGGCCATGACACTGGGACGGCGAGGCGGTTCAAGAATCGTTACCCGGCATGACGTGGGACGGGATGGGTCTGCCTTCAGGACGGGTGGTATCCGGTTACATGAACTACTATTACATCACCGATTGAAATCGATTTGGTCCCCGCAGCCTGCCCCCTTCCCCAGTCCCTAAGGCATCACCCCGACCGTAGCGACGCCCAATCGTTCACTGTCGAGCAACCTCCCTCACGCTAGCTTGCGCCGATGCGCCTCAAGCTGTACCGCGCGGCCAAAATGGCGGAGGCTATGGCGCGGGTGCGCGCCGAGCTGGGGCCGGACGCGCTGATCCTGTCCACCCGCCGGGTTGCCGATGGCGTGGAAATCACCGCGGCACTGGAGCCGAAGCCGGAACCGCCTGCCGACAGCCCGGCGCTTGTGTCCGCTTTGGATTACCATGGCGTGCCACTGGTCGTGCGTACGTCCCTGCCGCACGGCTCGCTCGACTCTGCGCTGGAGGCGGCATTCACCTTTGCAGCCTTGCCCTTGGACGCGCCGCGGCCACTGCTGCTCGCCGGACCGCCGGGCGCCGGCAAGACGCTGACCGCGGCGCGTCTGGCGACCCGGCTGGTGATGGCGGGCATCAAGCCGCTCATCATCACCGCTGACGGCAAGCGCGCCGGCGCGGTCGAGCAGCTTGCGGCCTTCACGCGCCTACTCGGGGTCGAACTTGTCGTTGCCAGCAACCCGGTGGCGCTGGGGCGTGCATTGGCGCGACGCCAGCCTGGGGCTCCGGTGTTGATCGATGCTCCTGGTAGCGATGCGTTTGATCCGGCGCAGCGGGAGGAACTCGCGGCTCTCGCCGCCACCGCGGATGCCGTGGTGATCCTTGTATTGCCGGGCGGGCTGCATCCGGACGAGGCGGCCGAGCTGGGTGAGGCATACGCCGAAATCGGCGCGACGATGCTGGTTGCCACCCGGCTCGACCTTGCCCGACGGATCGGCGGGACGCTTGCGGCAGCGCATGCGGGCCGACTCGCCATGACAGAGGCGGGGGTCGGGCCGGGGGCCGCCGACGGGCTGGTTCCGCTCACGCCGGCATTTCTCGCCGAACGACTGCTCAGCTTGGGATCACGCCCATGACCGGTCCGCGCCTGATCGCAATCGCCTCCGGCAAAGGAGGTGTCGGCAAGACCTGGTTTTCCATCACCCTGGCGCATGCGTTGGCGCGAAGCGGCCGGCGCGTGCTGCTGGTCGATGCCGATCTTGGGCTGGCGAATGTGGACATCCAGCTCGGGCTGACGCCGGCGCAGGATCTGGGCGCGCTGCTGGCCGGCAAGGTGCCGTTGAGCGATGTCGTCATGCGGTACACGGAAGGCGGGTTCGACATCCTTCCGGGACGGTCGGGCTCGGGTGCGCTTGCAGGGCTCTCCGGTGCCGCGCTGGGACCGTTGGTGAGGATGCTGCGCGAGGCGTCTTATTCGGACATTCTGTTGGACTTGGCCGCTGGGTTGGAGGCGCCGGTCCGGCGTCTGGCCGCTGCCGCGGATATGCTGCTGGTGCTGGCGACGGGCGAACCGACCAGCCTGACGGATGCCTATGCCGTGTTGAAGCTGTATGCGTCCGATCGGGCCGGCGGGAATGCTCGCGTAATCGTGAATCAGGCCCCGACGCACGCGGCCGGGGAGCGCACGTATCAAACGCTGCGCCGGGCGTCGCTGGCGTTTCTGGGGCAAGCACCTGAAATGGCGGGGATAATCCGCCGGGATGAACGGGTGCCGGACGCGATTCGCCGGCAAACGCTGTTACTGACTCGGCATCCGACGTCACTGGCGGCGGACGATATTGGACAAGTCTGCCGGAGTCTTGGCTGAACTGCTCGGAACCGCCTCTGCGACGGGTCGCGGTTTGCTAAATTCCACTCATGGCGTTGATCCGCAGTGGCGGCAGCCGCGATGTGCGGGTGGATTTCTTCCGGGGCCTGGCGCTCTGGTGGATTTACACCGATCACATTCCGGGCGACGTATTGGGCAATTACAGCCTGCAGACGGTGTCGCTGTGCGATGCGGCGGAGGTGTTCGTGCTGCTGGCCGGATTTGGTGCCGGCAAGGCGTACGCGTCCGTGATGGACCGCGACGGCTATCTGTATGGGGCGGCCGACGCGGCACGGCGCGCCTGGACGCTGTATATCGCGCATATCTTCCTGTTCGTCGTGTACGCCGCGCAGGTGTCATACGGCGCGGCGGCGCTCAATCGGCTGAATTACCTGGACGAGAGCCGTCTGAACGTGCTGGCGGATCAGCCGTATGATGCGCTGCTGCAGGTGCTGACGCTGCGGTACCAGCCGAGCCTGCTGAACATCCTGCCCTTGTATATCGTGTTGTTGCTGATGTTCGCGGCGGTGATGCCACTGCTGCGGTGGCCGAGGGGGCTCCTCGCGCTGTCGCTGGGCATGTATGTCGCGGTGCGCGCGGTGGGGTTCAATCTGCCGTCCTGGACCGATGACGGCTGGTTTTTCAACCCGTTCACCTGGCAGTTGCTGTTCATGATCGGGGCGATGCTGGCCTATTCGCCGCCGCGCCAGATACCCGGGCCGCGGCGGCTGCTGGACGTCGCATCATGGGGTGTGACGCTGGGCGGCCTGGTGGTGATATTCGGGGTGTGGCAGCACCCGGCCTTCGCCGCCGCGCTACCCTGGCGGGTGGCGCACGCGTTGATGTCGATCGACAAGACCTACCTCGATCCGCCGCGGTTGATCTCGATCCTGGCGCTTCTCTGGCTGACGGTGCGGCTGGTTCCGGCGGATGCGCGCTGGCTCCGGTCCCGGCCGGCTGCCCCGTTCGTGTTGATGGGGCAGCATTCGTTGCCGGTGTTCTGCTTCGGTATTTTCATCGGTTTCTGCGGCCGCATGGGGCTGGAGGTCAGCGATGGAGCTGGCATGCAGGTGGTGGTAAATCTTGGGGGCTTTGTGGCGATGGTGGCGGTGGCGGCGCTGGCAGCCTGGTACGGGGAGCGTGGACGCAGACCCTCACGATCGGCCTTGCCCCTGCGCACGCAGACTGTTACGCAGAACGACCATGAACCGGAGCGCGATGCTGGCGCTGATCACCGTTCTTCTCGCGCCACCGCCGGCGGCGTGGGCGGGGCCTGACGGCACAGGCGCCTGCCCCGCTTCGGTGGATTTCGAAACTCCCGACAAGCCGCTGGAAAACCTGTCCGCTGCAATCAAGTCGGGCCGGCCGGTGGAGATTCTGGTTCTGGGCTCGGCGAGCACGGTGGCGCACGGGGACTCCGGGTATCCTCATTTCATGCTGAAGGCCCTGGCGGCGGCTTTGCCGAACGTTCGCTTCCATCTGACGGTGCAGGGGGGCCGCGGGCTGACCGCGGGCGTGATGCTCGACCAGTTGCGTGGCGCACTGAAGCGCGGGCCGGTGCCGCTGGTCATCTGGCAGACCGGAACGGTGGAGGCCGTGCAAGGGATTCATCCGGAAGAGCTGGAAGACGTGCTGGAGGAGGGCGCCGATCTTGTCACTGCGCATGGCGGCGATATCATACTGGTTGATTCTCAGTTCAGCCGATTCTTGCGTGCCAATGTCAATGTCGATTCCTACGAGCAGGCCATGGCGGCAACGGCGATGCTGCCGAATGTAGGGCTGTTCCATCGTTTCGACCTGATGCATTCCTGGGTTCATGGCGGCATTCTGGACCTGGAACGCACCGATGTTTCCCAACAGCCCGCCGCGATCGCACGGCTGAGCCAGTGTATCGGCACTGCGCTGGCGCGCTTCGTGCTGAACGGGTTGGATCGATCGTGACTGGCCGCTCCCCCTGCAGGGGAGTTGTCACCTGTCGGTCACCGTCAGCGGCAGATCGGTCGGCCGGATCGCTCGACCGGAGAGTTGCCGCAGATAAACGATGAGCAGTGCGGCGGATAATGCGCCGAGTGCGAGCAGGCTCCAGCGCAGCAATCCGGCCCCGGCGCCGGACGCGTCGAGCCCCGCTTTTCCCAAGGCGCCGAGAGCCACGTAGGCAAACAGCGCCGGGAAGGCCGCCAGCGTGCCGATCGCATAGTCCCGCAGCGAGATGGACGAGACGCCGAGCATGTAGCTGGCGGCTACGAACGGCATCACCGGGGACGCGCGCAGGAGGCAGACCAGCTTCCATCCGCTGCGACCGAGCGCGGCCTCGAACTGGCGCAAGCTTTGCCGCCGCTGTACCAGCCGGACGACAAGGGGACGGAACAGCGAACGGCTGACCCAGAAGGCGAGCAGCGCGCCGGCAAACGTGCCGGTTGCGGCGAGGCCGAAACCTGCTGCGAGTCCGTACAGCGCACCGGCAGCCACACCGACGAGCGAAGCCGGAAATATGCCGCTGACGGTCACCAGAACCTGGAAGGAGATCAGTGCCAGCCAGGTTGGCATGCCACCGATCCTGGCGGTCCGCAGCAACTCCGGCAGCTTGGCGGCATTTATCGCCGGTACGGCGTGGATGCCGATAACAGCGGCGATCACCAGAGCAATCGCGGCGAAGGCTATCGCCGCGCGGCGGAGCCAGCGCATCACGATGCTGCGTCCGCAAACAAAGGGGATCGGATCAGGTGCAGATGATGCAGCCGGAATTCGGCGCTGGTGCGCAGGACGCCCAGTCCATAAACGACGCTGCGGCGCAGGTTGATCGACGACGCTTCAGGGAAATACCTGGTGGGACATGAGATCTCGCCGATGCGGAAGCCGAAATGGATCGCCTGCGTCAGCATCTGGTTGTCGAAGATGAAATCATCCGAGCAGCGGGACAGCGGCAGCGTTTCCAGTACCCGCCTGCTCCATGCACGATAACCGGTGTGGTATTCTGACAGTTTCTGTCCGAGTGCCAGGTTCTGGATCAGCGTGAGGATCCGGTTGGAGACATATTTGTAGCGCGGCATGCCGCCGGGCAGGGCACCGCTTCCCAGGATGCGGGACCCGAGCACGACATCGAATTCGCCCGAGACGAGCATCGACGCCATGGCGGTGACCAGTTTCGGCGAATACTGATAGTCCGGATGCAGCATGACGACGACGTCCGTGCCACGTTCAAGCGCCGCGGCGTAGCAGGTTTTCTGGTTACCGCCATAGCCCCGGTTGGCGGCATGAACCAAGGTGTGGATGCCGAGCGCGCGGGCCAGGCTGGAGGTGTTATCCGAGCTGGCATCGTCGGTGAGAATGATGTCATCCACAACATCCTTGGGGATTTCGTCGTAGGTCTGCTTCAGCGTCCTGGCAGCGTTGTAGGCCGGCAGAATGACGGTGATGCGCTTTCCCCCCAGCACCAGCCTACTTGCCCCGCTTGATCAGCACCATCGGCGACAGCCCGGGAGGATGAATCGGGAACTCCATGCGGGTGCCCGGTGGCGCAAGCGCGAAGGCACGCGCGCGGGCGACGAAATCGGTCGGCGGCATGCGCAGCTCGCGCCAATCGCCGGGAATGCCCCACGCGGCCATGAGGACGATCAGGGCGATGCCGACGCCGCGCAGGATGCGGTTCCGGTCGGCGGCCAGCGTGAACAGGATGCCGACCCAGGCCAGCATCGCAAAGGTATAGTACCGATTGCCCATCGGCGGGGTCGCCATTGCCGCCCATTGCGGATCGGTTGCGGACACCTGCGGACTGGCCAGAGACGCGGCGAGGACGAGCCCACCAAACAGGACCAGCTTGAACAACAGCCGCGAACCTCGCAGCAGCGCCAGCGCGGCCAGGACACATCCCCCAGCCGCGACGGCGAGCGGCAGGATATTGTTCTGCCAGGACGGCAGCGCGGGGATGGCGCGGATCGTGTGGTAGCCGAGCTCGGCGCCAAGCAGAACCTCGAGTGAAACAATCCGCGCCAGCATTCGTGGTCCGGCGCCGAGCGGTGCCGTGGACCGTCCGGCATGCAACTGGCTTAGCATGAACGCGAGTTGGACCGCGGCGGTCGCGCACAACAGGCCACCGCGCCAGACGCTGGTGGCGTCGCGCTGGTGATAGAACTGCACCGCGGCAATCGGCAGCAGCAAAAGGCAGAATGGTCCGCTGAGGCCGGCGAGCAGCAGCACGGCAGTGTCGAACCAGCGGGCAAGGCGTGTTTCGGGCGGCGCGCTGACCAGCACCAGAAACGCGAGCAGGGCAAGGTTCCACTGCGCGTTGGTCAGATTGACATAGAGTTCGATCTCGTTCGGCAGGATCAGGAAAATGAGCGCGAACAGCAGACGTGCCCAAGCCGCGGGCCACACCGGTTCCATGCGGCGCGACACCAGGAACACCGCCGGCAATATCTGCACGACGAGAGCGGCAGACGCGAAGAGGGTGGGGGCCCATGTGAGCGGGAACGGCTGCACTGCCAGACCGACCAGGCGCTGCAGGGTGTTGAGATACCCGTTCACCGGCAGGAGCAGTGAACTGAGGCCGAGGCGATATGCGTCCGGATACCAGGACCAGCCGTCGTCGCCCCAAAATTCGGCATGAAGGATCACGCCGGGCTTGCGCGACAAGACGAGCAAGGCAAACAGCAGCGCGAGGACGATCAATCCGCGCGCGCGCGTTATCCAGTCAGCGGGAGAGGTCCGGATGGGCCGGAGTTCCGCTGTCATGGCAGCCGAATTCATGGACGATACCGATGTCGCAGCAGGTGGCACCCTATACTGTCGCTGCCGTCGCGTTAGCAACCGAGGGCGGCCGCTCATGGCCGGCATCCTGCTGGTTATTGCGGACGGACCGCCGGGAGCGGGCCGCCTTCAGCGGCGAGATGCCAGGGGGCGCTGCCGAACAACTGGCGCGGCCGTCGCGCCAGAATTGGGCTTTCGATGTAGTGGAAGGACAGTGCCGCAAGGAGTAGCGGAATGCTGATCATCAATCCGGTTGCGAGTATCGGCGATATCCGATGCTCGGCAACTCCGTAGGCGATGACCTCGAGAATTGTCAAATGGGTGATGTAGATTCCGTAAGACAATTCACTTAATCGCCGGACCAGCAGGGCGGGCCAGCTTGAGCCGTTGCGCAGGCGGATCGCGCCCGGAATGCAAAGGCAGAAGCCGATCGAGATCGCATTGAGGTAGATGAGGCTGAACAAGCCTTCCGGCAAAGGCAGCCAATTCCAGTACATCTGCGTCCAGGTGCATAGGATGAGGCCTATTCCGGCACAGAGGCACAGGCCGGGATAGTGAAACAACGTGCGGTTTTCCCACCGCAACCTCGCCAGTGCGACGCCATAGGCGATTGCGTCCAGGCGCAACAAGGTAATCTTGGAGGGGTCTTGCAGGCCGAACGCATGCTGCGCCACCAAGCGGCAGGCAAAAGGTATGGACAGGAACAATCCCAGAGCGAGCCAGACGGCCTGCTTTCGAGCGACGAGAAGCGCTGCTCCGATAAGGGTTACACTGAACAGCAGATAGAACCATTCCTCGATTGCCAGTGACCAGGACACGCCGAACCAGTTGTCGGCTGGCATCTGCCAGGCCCAGTTCTGCAGGAAGAACGTGTAGGCGGCATAATGGGCCCACGGCGTGTTCAATGGTCGCCAGAACACCGCCAGGATTGCAAGCCAGAGGAAATAGAGCGGCAGCGTACGCATCCAGCGCCGCACCATGAAGCGGCCCCAGGCCTGCCAACTGGGGCCACGCTCAATGATCTCCAGCAGCAGCGTGCCGATCAGATATCCGCTGAGGACGAAGAACAGTTCGACGCCGAAGGTGCCGGAGTAGGAGAGCCATGGGGGGGATCGCGTGCCGAAAAAGGCGGCTCCCATGTCGCCCCAGTGGGAGAGCAGCACGAGGCCGATCGCGCACGAACGGACCAGATCGAGCCCTAGATTGCGCTTTCCCCGCACTGCTCCTCCGGGTTTTGGACAGGCCTACCCGCTATTGAGCACATTCCGGCGCGCCGCGGAATTGCGGCGGCGGAGGCTTCCGGACCGGGGGCTGCAATAATACCAAACGCTCGCAGATCCGTCATGCCCGCGAAAGCGGGCATCCAGCCGAACGCCCATGAAATTCGGGGGGTTTGCCTGGATTCCCGCCTTCGCGGGAATGACGAACGTGGGTCACCCTCAAGGCGGTCGGATATGAAAAGCCATGCTCCTGTTGCCAGGAGCATGGCTTCCCGAAGAATTCAGAACCTCCGCGGAGGGATCAGACCGAGAATGTCTTGATGGAACCCGGGGTGGTGATGTTGTCGAACGTAATCTTGGTGTTGTCCGCCAGGCCGATCGTGGTGGAGCCACCGCTGACCGTTGCGTTGGCCAGCGCGTTGCCTCCGGCGTTCGGGCCATAACCGGACAGCAACAGCAGATCATTGGCATTGAAGTCGGTGACGATATCGACGCCACCGGCATGTCCGGATACGAACAGGAACGTATTGTTTCCGCCGCCGCCCGAAAGCGTGCTGTTTCCTGTTCCGGCCACCAGGAGGTCGTTACCGGCCCCGCCGGCCAGCGAGTCGTTCCCGGAACCGCCGAAGATCGTATTCGCACTGGTGGACCCGGCGGCATTGAGTGTCTCACTGCCGCTTCCGGCCGAGTAGAGGGCGCCGCCGGCGGTGGAGAAGTAGGTGATCGATGAGCCGGCCGAGCCGAACAGGGTGGCGGGGTTGGTGCCCCCGACGATTGTCGTGGAGTCGTTCGATCCGGCGGCGAAGAGCAGGCTCGAGCTGCCGACGAACGCGACCTCGTGCGCGGACGCACCGCCGAACGCGGTTTCCGCTCCCGTACTGCCGACCATGGTGGTGTTGGCGTTCGGACCATTGACGAGCAGCGCGCTGCCGCTGCCGAAGAAATCGAGCGCCGAGCTGCCGCCCCAGATGGTGGTGGAGCCGGCGCCGCCGACGATCGTCTCACTGGCGGCACCGTTGCCGAAGACATCAATATTGCCAGGGCCGCCAAAGACCAACTCGTTGCTGCCCACCAGAACCGCGGCCTGGTTGCCGGCGCCGGCGACAACTGTATCTGTGCCGCTGGTGACGACGGTGTTCGAGGTGTTGTCGCCGCCGACAAAGATCAGGTTCTGTCCCGGGCCGGAGGAAACGTTGCCGCTGCCGTTGGCAAAGTACGTGTCGCTGCCACTGCCGGCTGCGACGTTGTAGGTGGAGCCCGGAACCAGGGCGAACAGATCATTGCCGTTGCCGGCGGTGATCGTCTCCGGCAGAGCGGTCCCCGCGATGTTGTAAACCGCGAGCCCACCATCGCCCCCGATGAAATTCTGCGCGCCGGTGACGGTGAAGCTGCCGCCGCCGGTGCTGTCCGCGACGAACTGGTAGCCGTTATTCGCCACCGTCCCGCCGCTGGTGGCCACCGCTAACTCGTTTACGGTACCCGTAGGAGACGGCGGGGCGCCCCCGTTATCCGCCACGACATTCAACGCGCCGGCAGAAAGGGCTGTCTGCAGGGCAAACTGAATGGCCTGCGCCAGCGTTGTGTTGGCAGGATCGCTGAAATTATAGGTGATAACGCTTCCGGCGACGCCAGGAACTGTCACTGTAGCCATCGATCACCCCCAAATTACGATTTATCCCGGCGCGAACCGAGCCACATATCTGGCGAGTAATATACCGACCCCATGCGAGGGCATGCAAGCCGAATTTCGCCTCTGCACCCTCGACGCGGCTTTATTCAGTCAACGACCCCACAGAGGTCGGCGAGACCGAATACAGTCATCATCGCCGTGCAATGCGGGAAAGACGGAGAGAACATCTCCGTCGTTAATTATCCGGCACGCAGAATCGTTAGCCACGGGTGACGTTGCTCCAATTGGCGAATCACAAATTGTTTATGTGCCAGAATATCGGTGGATGTCCGCAACATCGACTGCCCATGAACGCGGTATTCGGCCAGGACTTCTGCAACCTGTTCGCCCCAGAACCCGCGCTCCACGCAGCGGCACCAAAAATCGTAATCCTCCCATCCATGCGTGATATGCGTGTAACCGCCAACGGCTGCCCATGTATATTTTGTAACGAGCGCCATGGCATCGATGTAATTTCCCCCGGCGAGTCGCATGGGAGAGAATGATTCCGCACCGATTACTCCATCGGTATCACCGAAACATTTGATCTCTGGATAGATAAAGGCAGCCGAGGATTTATGGGCGGCCGACAAACAGGCTTCCAGACAACGCGGCAGCAGCCGGTTGTCTGCGTCGAGGGGCAGGATGTACTTTGTCTCGCTGGCATTGAATCCCGCGTTGCGGGTCAGCGCCAGGCCGGCATTGGTTGAATTCCGCAGCACAAGCACTCGGTTGAAACGATCTGCATTTGCTCGCGCCCAGCGTGTGGCAACCGCGAGGGACTCGTCCGTAGACGCGTCATCCACCAGGACCAGGTCCAACAAGGGGATGGTCTGGGCACGAACCGAGGCGAGCGCCTCTTCGACATAATGGGCGTAATTATAAAGCGGGACGACGACTGTTGCCTCCGCCTCGCCGAGCCGGTCCGCCGCGAACGTCACCTCTGTCGCCGGCAAGGGGATTTTGCCTGTGGCGTCGCTGGACCGGCGATGCAATTCTAGTTCGAACGCACGCGCTGCTTCCGGGCCACCTTCGAGTTGCACCAGAAAGTTGCGGGCCAGTTCCTTCCGGCGTACTGGCGAGAACGGCCACAACACATCCTGGTATGCGGCGTGGGCAAGCCGCGCGCGTTCCGTGGCATCATCCACCAATCGCAGCAGGGCGCGATACCAATCCTCCTCGGTCCGCGCCAGCAACCCGGTCTCGTTATCCCGGATCACCCGCCGCATCGGCCCGGTCGGCGAGGCAACCGTGCATACCTCGACCAGCGCCGCCTCGAAGTATTTCAGCTCGCTTTTCGCCTCGCAGAACGGATTGTCGAGCTCGAGGGGTGCCAGGTTGATATCGAAACGCGCCAGTTCCGTCGGCAGATCATCCAGCCCGACCATGTCGCGCCACTCGATCTGCGCCATCAGCGAGTCGAACATGGGGAACTCGCTGATATGGAGTACCGGCTCCTTGCTGTCCGAGGCGCGGAACAGAACGAGACGGCAGAAAGGCCGCTCCTGCAATACCCGGGCGATCGCGGCGGCCGCCTGCGCGAAGTCGCGCTGATGGGTCCGCGTGCCCGATGCGTAGCCGAGGCGCACCAACCCGTTGCCGGGCGACATGCGGCGGCGGCGAACGGCAAGGCGTGACGACTGGTGGGTTGCGTCGTCGAAGCCGTTCGGCAGCACATAGGCCGCCTTCTGAAGGGATCGGATATGGCCGGCCATCTCGTCGGTCGTGCAGATGCACGCATCCGCCTTCAGCAGGGCGCCGCGTATCCGTTCGAAATGGTCCGCGACATCTTCCACCAGGAAACGCTGAGAACGGATGCCGTCAATATATTCGGGGGTGGCGAATTCGGGCCGAAACATCAGGTCGTCGATGTCGAACACGATTTTCGCGCCATTCTCCCGCGCGGCCGCCATCAGCCGCTCGATCTCCGGCGAATGCCCCGCACGCCAGATGATGATGACGTCCGCGGCGGCGACCTCGTCGATGCGATCCGCTAGATCCTCGACCCGCAGCCACCCTGCGTCGGCGCCGGTCGCGGCGATGGCCTCGACAAGCCGCAACACGCGATAGCGGTGTCCAGGTGTATGCGCTTCCCCGGAGACGACCGTGACATGGCGCGCTCCGCTGGCCGCTGATGATCGGGGCTCGGTGGCTTTTGCGGCGGTGTCCGCGCCACGTGGGCGCACCCGCCGCCTGGATTCGACGGCACCACCAAGCAGTTTCCGCCCCACCCGTCGCAAGGGATATGGAACGCCTTGACCGAACCAGCGGAGCGGCGCGGTCAATCGCCAGCTCGTGGAGCCGAGAACGAGCGCGCGCTCTTCTTGCAGGGCCGCGACCGTTGATCGGACCTGCGCAAGGTCGCGCAGGGCCGCGTTGTAGGCGCTTCTTACCTGCGCCTCGGCCGCCTGCTGTTCCTTTTCCCGCCAAGCCGACGAGTCCAGCTCGGCGCGGGCCCGGCCGAGCTGGTTGGCAAGGTCTTCCAGGCGGCTTCCGAGGTCGGCGCGTTCCCTGGCCGCCAACGCCCATTGCTGGTGGAACTCGTCGCGCTCGGCGCTGGCCTGCGTGGCCTGATCGGCAATTCGATCCGCGCGCTGCCGGGCGTGGGCCTCCGCCTCCCACCCGTCGCCGAGCACGGCAAAACGGTCGCGGATTCGCGCCGCGGATTCGTCGTCCGCCTGCAGCAACGCCGTCACGCCGGGCGCCACGTCGGAGCCGGTCACGAGCACTCCGAGGCCGCTGGAATGATAGAATTCGAATCCGGGATGCTGCTCGCGCAGCTCACGCCAAAGTCGCCAGACGCCGAAATTCCGCTCGCGCACGT
The DNA here is from genome assembly GCA_036521275.1 of Acetobacteraceae bacterium. GTDB lineage: Bacteria > Pseudomonadota > Alphaproteobacteria > Acetobacterales > Acetobacteraceae > DATDIC01. The sequence goes on along the minus strand of DATDIC010000554.1, from coordinate 1,315 downwards.
TGGTATCGTGAAACAAGACGATGGAGCGGTCAGACAGTTTGGGAGCCCAGCTTTCGAAGTCGCGGCGGACGCTTTCGTAGGTGTGCTCACCGTCGACGTGCAGCAGATCGACCGTGCCGTCGGGGATCACCTCCCGTGCGGCGTCGAAGCTCATGCGCAGCAGGGTCGAGAACGCGCGGAAATGCTGGTCGTGGAATTGCCGGAATTCGGCGAATACATCGTCGCCGTAGGCACCGGTGTGCTGGTCGCCTTCCCAGGTGTCCACGGCGAAACATCGGGTCTGCAGACGCCGCATGACGACCGCCGCGCAGAAGGCGGAATAGGAAACGCCCGTATGCGTGCCGAGCTCCACCAGCAGGGTTGGTCGGTGTTCCGCGGTGAGCCAGAATGCGAATGGCAGGTGACCGTACCAGGCACTTGCCGGCCCAACGCGGAGGGGGCGCCAGAACAGCGGGTCGGCCAGGTCGGCGGCCAGAATAGAGGGCAGCCGGATCGCCGGATCGATGTTGAGGTGTGTCACTCGGATCTCATGCGGATGCGCCGCGCCACGGTGGCCGATGTTCGCCGCTGCTGCACGGGCGGGCTGCACGCTGAGGGTCCCGCAGGTCGGGACCGATATCCGTGCGGGTCGGTTACCGGACGACGCCCGGCCATTCTGCCTGATTGGCGAGGCGAGTGGGATTGCTGGACAATCCGGATAATAAGGTCGCGCCTGACGAAAGGGGATGCGGCCTGGAGAAGCTGGCGCCCGAGATCGGCAGTGGGACGCACACGCTGCCCGGCGGCATGGCACGCCTGGGTTCGATGCGTCTGCCGGGCGCGGATCGGGCCGGGGGGCAGGGTGCCAGCGCTGCCGCCCGCCGGATCGCCACACAGGCGGCGCAGGAGCTCCTGATTGGGCCAGACCGCCTTGCGCCGTCGTCCTGCCTGCATCTGGACCCGGCTAATATAAGACCGCATTGGTGACCCATATTCGTCATTCCCGCGCATGCGGGCATTCAGGCAAACCCCCGGAATTTCCTGGGCTTTCACCTGGATGCCCGCTTTCGCGGGCATGACGGATGTGGAGCCGTCGACAGTGCGGGTTGGTATAAGCCCTGGCTCATGATGGCGGACAATCCAGTCCTCGCTTCGCGGTGCCGGCGCACTGAAGGCCAGACAATAGGACTGCATGTGATGGCTCTTTTGCCGGCTACCGGTCAGTCCGCACATTGCGGCTTCAGTGAAGCGAATTTGTCCCAATGTGTCACGCGTGGGTTGCAGAGGTCGGTAACCGCTGCTGTTGGCGGGAATCGGCACGTCGGTATTCGGCTGA
>DATDIC010000553.1:0-6064 GCA_036521275.1 Acetobacteraceae bacterium | reverse complement strand
GAATCACGTCGCCAGGTTCCAAGAAGCCATATCTGGGGCTATGGACATGATAGAACACATCGCGCCAGAGACCGCTGAAACCTGCCTAGATAGCATGCATATATTCGCCGTATTCACTTGCTCGGGTTCGCGTATCAAGGGCGGCACTTCATCGACAAGCGTCGGCTTGTCGTTCTTCTGCATGGAAGAGATTTGGACAATCCACAATATCGCATTGAGTTATATTCATGAGTGTGTCCACAACGCACTCTTTATTGAAGACATGATAAATGGCCTTTTCGCTAAACAGAAATATCTTGAGGGAGACGCCCAAGTTATATCGGCTGTCCGTCAGGTTCCCCGTAATTATGACCTTGCTTTCCATGCAGGATGCGTGGCTCTCGAACTGGCCAACTTTAAGAAGAAAGTCGGCACGGGTCGCCTTGATAGCAACTTGGTCCAAAGAGCGAAGTTTGCTTTTGCCGCTCTTGAGCAGACCCTTGTTGAACAAAAGTCGATTGGCCGATCCCCGCTCACACCTAACGGAGAGAGTGTTCTCGCGGGGCTTGCTCAAGAAGCTAGAATGCTTTGAGGTGATAGGCCCGGCTGGACCGGCCGTGCATAATTCTTGATATTTGAAACACGGCGGGGGGCGGTCACGGTTTCGGCGGTTGTGTACGTCTCGGTCGTCGCCCCCGGTCGTCCGCGTGGGCGGGGGCTTTCATCGGGAGTGGCGGCTCCGCCTGTGCCAGCACACGATCCCGGAATTTCTCGGGCAAAAACCCCGGCGTCAGAATCGATACCCGAACACCGAGCAATTCTTGTGCGGCACGTTCCAGCCTTACGAGCGTGAACAGGGTTGTTCTTGCCGTCGCCTCCACGAGCAGATCAAGGTCGCTTTCGTCGGTGTCGGCGCGGCTCAGGACTGACCCATAGACGCGCGGGCGCGCCAGGCCGTGGCGACCAACTAGCTCTCGCAACTCGTCGCGGTGGGCCGCAAGTGCTTCGGATGGCTTCATGAAAGGTATTGTAGCACACGACGGCACGGCCAGAAAACGTTCCGTTAATGTTGAGTTTTGCAAAATTGGAATGCGGTCGCCTTCCGCCGCTCGGAAATCGCCTGAATCCGCCTCATCCTACCGGTTGGGGTGTGGGGAACTTCCATTTGCCATTCAGAGACTCGGCGGATGGCCGATATAGCCTGACAGTATAATTCCAGCCGGGTGTGATCGGCAGGCAGTTGGGGATTTTTCCATCGCAGCCACCAAACTGGATGGTAACAGCGCCGTCGGCGTCCCTTTTTTGCAGTAATATTATTGACTGCCGAACAAGCGCGGCAAGACATCAACCGCATCGATCAGTACCAGGTAGTGGAGCGGCCCGGTGTCTGCGACGACCGCCCGGCACCCGGCTTCAAAGACCCAGCCGGTCGAGCGTCTGCCGCTCGCGCTCAAGGTCAGCCGGCGTGTAATCCTCAAACACGCCGTGCGCCTTGAAAAAGCTGTCCATCTCGTCGAGCACGTCGAAGTCGAGCGCCTGCCGCGGCTCTTTCTTGCTAAGCCGTCCGGCGCGATATTCTTCCAGGGCGAGCGCTTCGAGCGCCTTGCGCTCGATGTCGCCGCCGGCGGCCTTCAGCCGCTCGGCCCGATGGTCCGGGATGCGGACGGTCAGATTCATTCCTGCAATATAATCCCCGCTGGCGAGCGGTCAATCAGCACGTGATAAAGGGATTATCGCGTGCTGATTGACCGGCTCCTGGTGTGGCATTTCGCACCGGATTTTCTGCATCAAAATTGGCCTGACGAATCCACGGGCGGCTGTCGGATGAAAATTTGGTATCACAGGGCACCATCGTAAGCTTGAGCCCGAGTCCCTGAGGGGAGAAGGTGAGCGCTCACCCGCGCCACGCCACACGGTTCGGCTCGGCCTGCTTGCGCGGGACTGGCTTGACCCGCGTGCGAAGCAGGTGTTAGGCAGGATTGCAATTGCGAGGCGTTCGCATTTTCGGCCCCTGCCCGGCTTCGGAGGACTTCATGCATTCTGTTCGGCCTGCGTCGTATACAAACCGCCGCTTTCTGTTGGGCGGACTGACCGCGTTTGCGCTGGTGGCTGGTGGCCTGATCGCCAGTGCGCCGGCCGGGGGGGCGGCGGAGTTGCCGGCGCTCACGCTATACAGTGCGCAGCATCATCAGATGGTCGATCTGCTGGTGCAGTCCTTCACCAAGGAGACCGGCATCAAGGTTCGCGTGCATTCGGGCGAGGCGCCGGAGATCGCCAACCAGATCGCGCAGGAAGGCGCACTGTCGCCGGCCGATGTGTATTTCACCGAGAACTCGCCGGAATTGACGCTGCTCGATGAAAAGGGATTGTTGGCAAAGATAAGGCCGGCGACTCTGGCCGAGGTGCCAGCGCAATACAGCGCGGCGGACGGGAACTGGATCGGTGTGCTCGCACGCGAAAACGTGCTGGCGTTCAATCCGTCGATGATCCAGGAGAGCCAGTTGCCGGCCTCGCTGCTCGACCTGGGCAAGCCGGAGTGGAAGGGCAAGATCGCGATCGCGCCCAGCGACGCGGACTTCTTGCCTCTGGTCGATGCGGTCGCGGCGCTGAAGGGCCGCGACGCGGCGCTGACCTGGCTCAAGGGCCTGAAGCAGAATGCGCAGGTGTTTGACGACGACGAAGGCGTGGTCGCCGCGGTCGATCGCGGCGCGGTCGCCACTGGTATCGTCAATAATTACTACTGGGCACGGTTGCGCACGGAGCAAGGCGCCGACAAGACGCGCAGCCGGATCCATCATTTCGGCAATGGCGATGTGGGCGGGCTGGTGAATGTCTCGGGGGCGGCCGTACTGCGATCCTCCAAGCAGCAGGAGGAGGCGCAGCGGTTCATTGCGTTCCTGGTCAGTCAGCCGGTGCAGCAGATGCTGGCGAAGAGCGATATCGATTTCGAATATCCGCTGGCCAAAGGGGTGCAGCCCAATCCGCTGCTGAAGCCGTTCGACCAGTTGCAGCCACCGGAGGTTACGATGGCGCAGCTCGGTGACGATCAGCAGGCGGTGCAACTGCTGCGGCAGGCGGGGCTGATCTGATGTGTCTGATGTCAGCCGTTCGAGAGGCTGCCTCTCCGTTGTCAGGCTGCCGCAGGGGCGCACGACAAGGGCGCGGTCGCACGGATTGTCGGTGGATTCCCGCTTTCGCGGGAATGACGAAGAGGGGGGCGGGAATGACGGGGAGCGGGAATGGGCCTGCCTTCAGGGCGGTTGGTATCATCTGATGTATTCGATCTGATGTCAGGCGTGGTCGCCCCGGTGCGCGGCCGGCTGCTCACTGCGCCGCCGGGGCTGGTGCTGGCGGCGGCGGCTGGGGCGTGCCTGGTGCTGCTGCCGCTGGCGTATACGGTGATCCAGGCCGCGCAGGTGGATGCGGCCGAAGCGGCCGAGGTGCTGTTCCGGCCGTTGGTGGCCGAGCTGCTGACCAACACGATCGGCCTGATGCTGGCGACCACTGCGACCGCCGGGCTGCTGGGGACCGCCTGTGCGTGGCTGACCGAGCGGGCGCAGCTTCCGGGCCGGCAGGCCTGGGCGGTGCTGGCGACGGTACCATTGGCCGTTCCGCCGTTCATCAGCAGCTATGCCTGGGTCTCGCTCAGCCCCGACCTGCAGGACTTTCTGGGCGCCTGGCTGGTGGTGACGTGCTCCTATTATCCGCTGGTCTATCTGCCGGTGGCGGCGGCGCTGCGCGGCATGGACCCGACGCTGGAGGAAACCGGCCGGTCGCTGGGGCGCGGGGCGTGGGCGTGCTTTTTCCGCATCGTGCTGCCGCAGCTTCGCCCCGCATTGCTGGGCGGCATGCTGCTGGTGGCGCTGAACGTACTGGTCGAGTTCGGCGCTTTCACGCTGCTGCGGTTCCGGACTTTCACCACCGAGCTGTTCGTCGAGTACCGCACCGGCTTCAACGGTCCGGGCGCATCTTTGTTGGCGGTGGTGCTGCTGGTGCTGTGCCTGCTGTGCCTGGTTGCCGAGCTGCGCGTGCGAGGCAGCGCGCAGTATGCCCGCATTGGTCGCGGGACACGGCGGCCGGTCACGCGGCATGCGCTCGGTTGGGCGCTGGTTCCGGTGCTCATCGGGTTTGTCGGTCTCGTCGTGGTCACGCTGGGCGTTCCGCTGGGGATGATCGTCTACTGGCTGACGCAACATGGATCGGCGGCGATCTCGCCGGTGGAGGTGTCGGCATCGTTGCTGTTCGAGGCGACGATGGCATCGCTGAGTCTCGGGCTGGCGGGTGGCGCGGTGACGGTGGCGCTGGCACTGCCGCTTGGCTTTCTCGCGGTACGTTATCGTGGACCGCTGGTGACGCTGCTGGAGCGGACTGCGTATCTGGCGCAGGGGGTGCCGGGCATCGTGGTGGCGCTGGCGCTGATTTCGCTGACCGTGCACAACCTGCGCCCGCTGTATCAGAGCACGCTGCTGCTTGTAGTTGCTTATGCGATCATATTCCTGCCGCTGGCTTTGGTCAGCGTGCGGGCGGCGCTGGTGCAGGTGCAGCCGATGCTGGAAGAGGCGGGACGCTCGCTGGGGCTCGGCTGGGCGGCGGTGGCGTGGCGGATATTGCTGCCGCTGGCCGGCCCGGGGATCGGCGCGGCCGCGGCGCTGGTGTTCGTGTCGGTGGTAACGGAGCTGACCACGACGTTGCTGCTGGCGCCGATCGGCACGCAGACGCTGGCGACGCAGGTCTGGGCCGACACGTCGACGTTGGCCTTTGCGGCGGCGGCACCTTATGCCGCGCTGATGGTGACATTGTCGCTGCTGTCGACCTGGCTGCTGGCACGCAAGTTCGCAACGCTGCGATTTCTCGCGGGTTGAGGCTGGATGGCGAACCTTCATATCGCAAACCTGGCCAAGTCGTTCGGCGGACAAGCCGTGCTGCGCGACGTCAGCCTGGATGTCGCGCCGGGGCGGCTGGTGGCGATCCTCGGCAGTTCGGGCAGCGGCAAGACGACGTTGCTGCGGCTGGTCTGCGGGTTCGAGCGTGCCGATGCCGGGGTGATCGAGATCGATGGGCAGCCTGTCGCCGGCCCTGGGCTGCATGTGCCTCCGGAGCGGCGCCGGATCGGCTATGTGGCGCAGGAAGGCGCGCTGTTCCCGCATCTTTCGGTGGCCGACAATATCGTGTTCGGCTTGCCGCGGCGGGCGCGCCGGGCGCGGTGCCGCGTGGCAGAGCTGCTTGAGCTGGTGGGACTTCCCGGGAGTTTTGCCGACCGGCCGCCACAGGCGTTGTCCGGCGGCGAGCAGCAGCGGGTGGCGCTGGCGCGCGCGTTGGCGCTGACGCCTCGGCTGGTGCTGCTGGATGAGCCGTTCTCTGCGCTGGATGCCGCCTTGCGCGCGGAGACGCGAACCGCGGTTACGGCGGCGCTGGCGGCGGCGGATGCGACGGCCGTGCTGGTGACCCACGACCAAGCGGAGGCATTGTCCATGGGCCACGAGGTTGCCGTGCTGCGCGAGGGGCGCCTGGTCCAGGTGTCCGATCCGGTGACGCTGTATCGCCACCCTCGGGACGCGGCGCTGGCGAGTTTCGTGGGCGAGGTGATGGTGGTCCGGGGTGAGGTTAGAGGCGCGCGGGTGACGTGCGCGCTGGGCGAGCTTGCGTTGGCGTCGTTCATCCAGGATGGGCCGGCCGAGGTGCTGGTACGGCCCGAGCAGGTTCGGCTGGATGCAGATCCGCGGGGGGATACGGTACGGGCGCAGGTTTGCGCGGTCGCGTTCTATGGGCACGACGCTTTGGTGGAGCTGAAGCTTCTACAGGCGAGCGGGATGCAATCTGTCAGTGCGCGGGTTGCGGGTTACCAGGTCCCGGCGCCGGGAACGGTGGTCGGCCTGTCGGTGGAGGGTGCGGTGACCGCTTTCCCGAGCGATCGGGCTGGCGATGACGCGGCTTCCGGGCTGTGCCTGACGTTGCCGGGGGATGCCGGCCGGCTGCGATAGGGCTGACGGGGGCGCTCGCATGGATGCCCGCTTTCGCGGGCATGACGGGGGGGCGCGGGTATGACGGGGGGGTGCGGGCGTGAGGGACCCTAGCTGCCGCTCAT
>DATDIC010000552.1:0-4706 GCA_036521275.1 Acetobacteraceae bacterium | reverse complement strand
TCCAGCAACAAGCGTGCCGGGCGCAGATATCCTGTGTCTCGGTCGGCTTCGTAACGCAGTGCGATCGCCAAGGCCAGAAAGGCCCGGGCGTGGTGATCGAGCCCAATGCCGGGCTGGCGCAGCACGCGGAGGAAAGTCTGCTCGGCACGGAATTCCGGATGGTCCCGGCTGCCCACGTCCGACATCCAGCACGCGGCTTCGCGCAACCGCCGCTGCCCGGTGGTTTCTCGCGGAAACAATGGATCGGTCCACGCGATCAGATGCGGCGGTAATGCCGGATCGCGTCCAAGCTGGCGCGCGTAGTCACGCCCGGCCGCGATCAGCGGGTCCTCGGCGCGGACCTGGTCAGGCAGGCGCTGCATGAACCATCCCTCGCGCAGCCCGTTCGCGCTGAACACCACCCTGGCCGCCGAGGTTTCCCGCAATACGCGGCGCAGCACCACGGCGGCGTAGGGCAGATCGTCGGCGCGGCGCCGGGGTACGCCCGGCAGACGCTCCACCGCCCGCCGCCCGGCGCTGGCGATCATGCCGCCCAGCTCACGCGCCTCTTCGCGACCGATGGTATAATGATGAACCATATGCAGCGGATAGCCGACCTGGGCCATGTGGATCCGCGCCAAGGCCCGCCACGCACCGCCGACCAAATACAGCTCGCGTCCTTCGCCCTGCCTCAGCCAGCCGATCGGCGCCAGATCGCGCTCCGCAACCTCGCGCGCCTTGTCCGGATCACCACCGGCCCGTTCGGCAAGGCGGATCACGCCGAGTCCGACAGTGTGGGTCTGCCGGGTCCGGCCGCCTTCGATCCGCACCAGCTCCAGCGATCCGCCGCCGATGCCGGCCAGGACGCCGTCCGCTTGCGGGATGCCGCACAGCACACCGAGCGCGGAATATTCACCCTCCTCGTCGCCGGACAGCACGCGGATTGGCACGCCGGGCAGGTGGGACGACAAGGTGCGCACGAAATCCGGCCCGTTTGCTGCGTCGCGCACCGCGGCGGTGGCGAGCACCTCCAGCGGGGCGGCCCCCATGGCGGTGGTCACGGCGTGGTATCGGCGCATGACGGTGATTGCCTGATCGACACCGTCCTCGTTCAACCGGCCGGTCGCTTCCAATCCTCGGCCGAGGCGAAGCACGGCCTTTTCGTTGAAGATGGCAACCGGATTGCGGCAATTCCCTTCGTACACCACCAGTCGGACGGAGTTCGATCCAAGATCGACCACCGCACAGCGCGCCGTCTCAGCCGAAGTACGAAAGGGCATTCAGCGTCAGTCCTGGTTCACACGATCCGGCCGCCGGTGCGCCGCCAGCGATGACGGCAATACTGGCCCGTGCAATGCGGAGCCTCGCCCGGACAGCGACGGGTTGGTCATGAAGTAATCGTGAGCTGACACCGGCTTCCGGCCAGGCGGAACGCGGTGCCACGTGCCGTCAGCGCGCAGCTCCCACGATTGCATCGTGTCTTTCAGGTTTACCACCATGATCTGATCGAGCACCTGCGCATGGACTGTCGGGTTGAAGATCGGCACCAGCGTCTCCACGCGCCAGTCCAGGTTGCGCACCATCCAGTCGGCGGTGCTGATATAGACGCGCGCATGGCGGCTGGGCAGCGTGTGCCCGTTGCCGAATACGCAAATGCGGCTGTGCTCCAGGAAACGGCCAACGATCGACTTGATGCGGATATTTTCCGACAAGCCCGGAACGCCCGGACGCAGGCAGCAAATACCGCGTATCACGCCCAGGATTTTTACGCCCGCCTGCGACGCACGGTAAAGCGCGTCGATCAGTTCCTTGTCGACGAGGCTGTTCATCTTAAGCCAGATGCCGCCCGGCTTGCCGGCGCGCGCAAACGCGGTTTCCTTCTCGATCAATTCCAGCAGCACGTTGCGCAAGGTCAGCGGACTGAAGGCGATCGCGTCCATCATCTCCGGCTCCGCATAGCCGGTGAGGTAATTGAACAGCCGCGCCGCGTCGCGCGTAAGCTCCGGATCGGTCGTGAAGAAGGACAGGTCGGTGTAGATGCGCGCGGTGATCGGGTGGTAGTTGCCGGTGCCGAAATGAGCGTAGGAGCGCACGGCTCCGGCTTCCCGCCGCACCACGAGCGACAGTTTCGCGTGCGTCTTCAGCGCCGCGAAGCCATACACCACCTGCACGCCGGAGGCTTCCATGGACCGCGCCAGGCGAATGTTCGCTTCCTCGTCAAAGCGTGCGCGCAGCTCCACCACCGCGGTGACGAACTTGCCGGCTTCCGCCGCCTCGATCAGCGCCTTCACGATGGGGCTGTCGCGGCTGGTTCGGTACAGCGTCTGCTTCACCGCCACGACGTTCGGGTCACGTGCAGCCTGGCGCAGGAACTGCACCACCACGTCGAAGCTCTCGAACGGGTGGTGCACGATGATGTCCTTGGCGCGGATTGCCGCGAAGCAGTCACCGCCGAAATCGCGGATGCGCTCCGGAAAGCGCGGCGTGTAGGGTGGGAACAGCAGGTCCGGCCGGTCATCCACGATCAGTTGCCGCAGATCGGCGACACCCAGGATGCCATCCTGGATGAAGATCTCGTCCGGCGTGGCGTCGAGCTCGTCGGCGACCAGCTCGCGCAGCTCCTCCGGCATGTCGGCGCTGAGATTGAGGTGGATTGCGACACCGCGCCGCCGCCGCTTCAACGCCGTCTCGTAGGAGCGGACGAGGTCCTCCGCCTCTTCCTCGAACTCCACGTCGGTGTCGCGGATCAGCCGGAACATGCCCTGCCCGGTGATGCGGAAGCCGGGGAACAGCCGGTCGAGGAATCGCCCGACCATGTCTTCCAGCATCACGAAGCGGATCGGTTGGTTCTCGGCGGCGGGCAACCGGACAAACCGCTCGACCTGCGAGGGCAGCGGGATCAGCGCCCGCATATTATGCCCGTCCGGCTGGTGCAGCAGCTTCAGCGCGATCACCAGGCCCATGTTCGGGATGAACGGGAACGGGTGCGCCGGGTCGACGGCCAGCGGCGTGAGGACGGGAAAAACCCGCTCCATGAACCACGCCTCCAGCCAGGCCACGTCTTCGTCGGGGAGAGTCGCGGTGTCACATACTTCGATACCCGCCGTCTGTAGCAGGCCGCGCAGGTCGCGCCAGGCATGCTGCTGGTCAGCCAGCAGCGTCTCTGCCCGCTTCTTGATCTCGGCAAGCTGCTGCGCCGCCGTCCGCCCGTCCGGTGATAGCGCCGTGACCCCCGCCTTCGCCTGGCCGATCAGGCCGGCGACGCGAACCGAGTAGAATTCGTCCAGGTTCGAGGCGCTGATGGAAACGAAACGCACGCGCTCCAGCAGCGGGTGGCGGGGATTTTCGGCTTCTTCGACGACGCGGTGGTTGAAGTCGAGCCAGGAGAGCTCGCGGTTGATGAAGCGCTCCGGACTGTCGGGGGCGACGCTGAGCGGGCGCGGGGTTGGTATCGGGGCTGCGGTCGGCAGGGTCAGCGTGTCCGTGCCGTTGCTGCCGTTGCCGCGTGCGTGAATCTCGGGCGCCTGGGTCTTGTCCATGCGCCGATCTTATAGCCAACGGGCGAAAGTCTCGACTCTACGGGTCCGACCCGTAACGCCACCCGTGTGGTCTGGGCCGCGGAGCAGACCAAGGGCGGGGGTCGCCGCGCCGGCACGATCGGCAACAGTATGTCGTGCGGCCGGGGAGTAGCCTCCATCACGTCCTGATCGCACGGCGGTCCTTAAGCTGGTTTCCGGTTGGGCTGCTCCGGTGTTGCCACGCGTTGCCCCATGCGGCTCGGCGGGGCATTCGTGACTTTGCTGGGGAGATCCATTGAGCCGCCGCAATCGGATGCGAGACGACGTGCCGGGAGCGCGGAACGGCTCGCTCTGCATTCCATGCGGTGCGATTGCCTGCCACAGCGCTTGGGCCCCACTCGATGTCGAGCTCTGCTTATCGATCCATGGAGATCGATCCGGGACGACCTGATCGGGTCAACTCCGATCCGGACCCTAGCGCAGCATGCTGCCAGTTGCCATGCAAGCATCATGGTCACTGCCGCGGACGCCGTACAGCAAGGACGGTTGAGTATCAAACTATCCCGGCGGGACGAGTTCACGACATCAGCTTGGCCATGTCCGCCGCCATTCGTTGCGGCTTTCCCTCATCCACCGGGGCGATGAACCGGCCGTCCGGCGCCATGAAATACAGCACCGAGCTGTGATCCATGGAGTAGTCGCCCGGGCCGGGGCCGGTGACGTGCTTGGCGGCGTAGACGTGGTATTCTTTCGTGACGCGGGCGATTTCCTCCGGCGTTCCAGTAAGCCCGATCAGCCGCGGGGAAAAGGCTGCCGTGTAGCGCTTCATCACCGGCGGGGTGTCGCGCGCCGGATCGACCGTAATGAAGATCGGCGCCACGCGGTCGGCCTTCGATCCCAGCGCATCGAGTGCGTTCGCCACTGATTGCAGCGTGGTCGGGCAGACATCCGGGCAGAACGTGTAGCCGAAATAGACCAGCATGTATTTGCCACGGAACGTGCGGTCGGTGACGGTGTGACCCGAGCCGTCCTGCAGCGTGAACGGGCCGCCGATCGCCACGCCGGCATTGTGGCCGAACCACACGAATGCCGCCGCGCCGAACATCAGCAGGGCCAGCAGCACACCGACGACGGCGTAGGGAAACACAGAGGGGACGCGGCTTCCGGGACGGGGGGTCATAAGCGCCCGGTGGCCATGTGGACGACATC
>DATDIC010000551.1:0-2892 GCA_036521275.1 Acetobacteraceae bacterium | reverse complement strand
ACCGCGCTGCCGTGCTTCTACGTTTGGTCCCTCCATCGGGGCAATCTCTCTGAACTCGACTAGAGCGTGATCGCTTGAGGCTGACGGTCGGAAAGCGTGAATCACGCTCTCGAACAAAGAGTTAGAGCGCGATCGCCCGCCAGACCGCGTCAACCTGAACCGATCGCGCTCTAGAGCGTGATCGCTTGAGGCTGACGGTCGGAAAGCGTGAATCACGCTGTCGACCAAACGGTCGCAGCGCGATCGGCTGCCAGATCGCGTCAGCCTGAACCGATCGCGCTCTAAACCAGGCCGGATCGAGCCGCCTCGGATCAGCGGACCCGCCTGACGATCTTGCGCTGCGGCTCTGCCGGCTTGCTCGCAGCCGGACGGCGCCCCGCCGCGGCACCATCGTGCCGGCGCAGTATCAATTGGAATGCCTCCAATCCCGCCAGGCTTTCCGCCTCGCACGGCTCCCCGGCGGAAACCGGACCGGCACTCGACCCGTCAACGAACGTCGCCGCATAGCTGCACTCATACGCATCGGCCGCCGCCCCTTTCAGGCGCACCCGCAACCCCAGCAGCGGCAGCGCCATCCCACGGCTGCCGCAGAACGTGCCGCCTTCGACCCAGGGTGAAATCCAGCCGCGTCCCAGGACCGCCTGATACTCGATATCGTCGGGCGACAGCTCGCCGCGCGGCGTTATCCCGAAGCCCTCGATCCACAGCTTCGATCCGCGCACGCCGATCCATTCGCCGATCTGCCCGCTCACGTCACCGGTACGCTGCACATGCGCCACGGCTTCCGCGTCGGCAGGAACCGCCGCCGGCCCAGCCGCGGCCGGCCCGGCCGCCGCAACACGCGCCGGCTGGCGCGGCCCGGTTTCACCATTCAGCTTGGTGACCTGCAGCCGCGGCGCTGCCTCGGCCGGAGCACCCGGAGCCTGATAGATCGTCACCAGCACCTGTGCCGGACCTTCCGCAACACGCACCAGAGCGGCGCCGTCGCCGCCATTCAGCCAGCCGTCCGGGCGGAACGTGCTGATGCTGACAGCATCCGGACGCCCCATCGCGCCCGGCGGCAACGACAGCCGGATTCCCGGCAATCCGTTCGGCCCCGCGGCCGGCGATCCCTGCGGCTGAAACACGCAGAACAGACCGGGTTCCAGCGTCATCAGGTGGCCGGAAACTTTAAGCTCCGTCATGCGATTGGCCGTCGGCTCGGGTGGCGTCGGCTTCGGTGCGGTGCGGGGGGCGGCGGCTCGGGCGGGCTCAGGCATCAGGCTCTCACTCTCCGGGGCAAGGAAGGGGCGCGCATCTCAAGATGCGCATACATGAACGGAGTACAAACAGGCTGCAAGCATTGCGTCATTGATCCGCGACGCGGACAATCCAAGCGGCATCAGGAAGCCACGCTCGGTGCGGCGTATCCGCTCGGCCGGCGCACCGATATCGAACGCCGCCACCCGCAGCCCCGCACGCCACGCATCGGTCAGCGCATAGCACCAGGTCTCCGGCCAGATCGACGGCAGCAGCGCCAGGTCGGCGTCCTGTGCCTGGATCAGTGCCACCGCCTCCCCGGCGGCGAATTCGCCGGTCACGAAGACGCGGCCGGTCTCGATCAGCCGATGATCATCGATGCTGTGCCCGACCACCACGAACTCCAGCGGCAGGTCGCGTCGCGCGGCATCGCGCGCGCAAGCCAACAACACATCGTACCCCTTGGCCACACCGATCGCGCCGACCACGCAGATCCGCACGCGCCCGCCCGCACGGCGCCGCGCCCGCAGCGGCGGCAACACCGAATCATCCTCATGCGGCACCACCACCGGCGAGACATCGGGGAAATGCCGGCGCAGCCGTAGCGCGGCATCCTTCGACGGCGCCACCACCCGCCGCGCCCCCGACAGCAGATGCGCGGACCGCTCCCGCAGCGCAGCGGTCGGAATCGCCTCGTCCAGCGCACGCCCCGCATCGGCGACGCAGGCATCGCAGGTCGCCGCATCGGGTTCACCGCAATAGCGCCGATCCGCCCCGAGCAGGATGATCCGCGGACAGATCCACACCCAGTCATGCACATGCACGTCGTACGGCAGCGCCAACTCGGCAATCAACTCGTACACCGCCGGCGAATGACCCAGCACATGGTGCAATTCGATCAGCTCCGGCGCTTCGCCGCGCAGCAGCCGCAGCAGAGCGCCCATCTCCGGCGGCAACCGGTACCGCAGATGCGGATAAGCCTCCGCCGACTCCTCTCCCACCGCCACCCCAGCCCCGTCCGGGTCCGGCCGCAGAACAATCGGCCGACGCCCCGCCGCCCGATGAGCACGACAGGACTCCACCACCCGTCGCTCCACACCGCCCCCATCCGCATGCGTGATAAGAATCGCCGCCACGCTCCCGCGCGGCCGGGCCGCACGCCAGCGAGCCAGATCGAAGCGCCGGAACGGCTCCGCCATCGGTTCGGCCGCAGCCCATTCAGCAACCAGCCGGTCATAACCCGGATGCAGCCGGTTCAGGATCGCCTGGTTGCGCGCCTGCAACGCCGGCCCCGCCGCCCCGAACGATTGCCCTCCGCAATGACCCACATAGACGGCCGCCGCCGCCACGTGCCGCCACCCGAGATGCCGGGCGCGCAGGCAGAAATCATTCTCTTCGCCATATCCCTGCGCAAACAGGTCGGCGCGAAACAACCCCACTGCATCCAGGCACTCGCGGCGGACATACATGCAGAACCCGACCGCTACCGGGATCTCCACGATCCGCCCCGCATTCGCCCGATGCGCCAGGCGCGACATCGCGACCGTCCCGGTCAGTCCCGGCACTTCGTTCCGCCCCACCTCGCCCGGATAGCTCAGGATCGTCGCGCTGTTGGAAAGCGGTGTGGCCGTGCCGATGTCCGCCGCCTGATAC
>DATDIC010000550.1:0-10611 GCA_036521275.1 Acetobacteraceae bacterium | reverse complement strand
CGTTCGTGATGCCGCCGGTGGTGGTGGCGATGATGTGGGTGATCATCCTGGATCCGTTCCAGGGGGCGGCGAACTACGTGTTGCAGAGCTTGGGGCTGCCGCAGTCGGGGTGGCTTTCTTCGCCGCCGATCGTGCTGCCGGTGTTCGCCATGCTGGATACGTGGCAGGCGGCGCCGCTGGTGGCGCTGCTGGTGCTTGGCGGATTGCAGATCATGCCGGCGAGCGTGTACGAGGCGGCATCGCTGGATGGGGCGTCGGGGCTTAGGCTGCTGCGCTATATCACGCTGCCGCTGCTGACGCCGACGCTGGTGACGGTCGCAGTGCTGCGCAGCGTCGATCTGCTGCGCTTCTTCGACCTGATCTACATCATCACGCAGGGCGGGCCGGGGAATGCCTCGACCACGCTGAATATTTACGCGTTCCGGCGCGGGTTCGAGTTCTTCGACATGGGGTATGCGAGCACGCTGATGATCGCGCTGTCGGTGACGGTGCTGATCGTGGTCGTTTGCCTGGTGCGCCTGCGGCGCGTGTGTGATTGGTAGCGCGATGCGGGGCGGACGGATTGCGGGCATGGCGTACGGGGTGCAGACGGTGATCGCCTGCATCATCTTCCTGGTGCCGATGCTGTGGATGGTTTCATCGAGCTTCAAGGGCTCGGTCGACGTGACGGCGTATCCGCCGAAGCTGTTCTTCACGCCGACGCTGGACAATTTCCGCACGCTGTTCAGCACAGTGCCGTTCTTCAAGTACCTGGCCAACAGCATCATCGTGGCCGGCGGCTCCACGGCGTTGGGGCTGGTGCTGGCAGTGCCGGCGGCGTTCGCCGTGTCCTGGCATCGGGTGACGTGGCCGGCGAGCGTGACGCTGTTCACGCGCATGGCGCCCGGCACGCTGTTCGTGCTGCCCTGGTTCATCATGTTCACCGATATCCACCTGATCGGCACGCACGCGGTGCTGGTGCTGGCGCACGCGGTGATCACGGTGCCGCTGATGCTGTGGATCCTGATGCCGTATTTCGACGGGGTGCCGCGGAGCATTTTCGAAAGCGCGTTCATCGACGGCTGCCAGCCGCTGAACTGCCTGGTGCGGATCGGTGTGCCGCTGGTGCTGCCGGGGATCGTGGTGGCGGTGATCCTGGCGTTCATTGCCGCGTGGAACTATTTCCTGTTCGCGCTGATCCTGGGCAACATCGATACCACCACGCTGATCGTGCTGTCGTTCAATTTCGTGGGCGAGGGTTCCACCAACTGGGGCGCGCTGATGGCGGCGGCGGTGCTGATTGGCGCGCCGCCGGTGATCCTGATGTTCGTGGTGCAGCGCGGGCTGGTGAGTGGGCTGACCGGCGGCTCGGTGAAGGACTGAGCGGCGAAGGCGGAATTGCGAGAGGGAGAGAGCGGGATGCGAGGAGTTCGGGGATTCGTGCTTGGGGCGCTGGCCGCGCTGGGGCTGGTGGGCGCCGTGCTGCCGGCGCGGGCACAGCAGCCGGCACCATTCAACTGGAAGCGGTATGATGGGGCGACGATCACATTCCTGTCGGAGAACCATCCCTGGCCGAGCGCCGTGCTGCCGTATCTGGACGAGTTCAAGAAGCTGACCGGGATCACCGTGCGGGTGGAAACCTTCGTGGAGGCACAGGCGCACCAGCGGCTGAACACGCTGCTGCAGCAGCATTCGTCCGATATCGACGTGTATATGGCGCTGAAGGCGCGGGACGGGCGGCTGTATTACACCTCGGGCTGGTACTACGACCTGACGCCGTTCCTGAAGGACCCGTCCATGACGGCGCCGGGCTACGATCTGAACGATTTCTATGCGAACCTGCTGGAGCTGCCCGCCTATGGCAACAAGGTGGTGGCGATCCCGCTGAACATCGAGGGACCGATCCTGGAATGGCGGCAGGACGTGTTCGATGCCTGCCACATCCAGCCGCCGAACACCCTGGAGGAGATCGAGCCGGTCGCGGCGAAGCTGAAGGCGTGCCAGCCGAACCTGGTTTCATTCGTCTCCCGCGGGCTGCGCAGCGCGCTGCCTTACACGTTCGTGCCGTTCTTCTATAATTTTGGCGGCAACTACGACCACATCCTGCAGCGCCAGGCCTATTGCAGCCCGGCGGGCGAGAAGGCGCTGAGCTACTACACCGAGCTGCTGAACAAGTATGGGCCGCCCGGCGTGGCGAACTATACGTTCTATCAGATCACCGATATTTTCGGGCAGGGCCGGGCGGCGATGGCGTTTGGGTCCAGCAACGAGTTCGGCAAGATCATGGCCTATCCGCACCGTGCCGACGACGTGGCGCTGAAGGTGCTGCCGCCGGGCGCCGAGAGCCATGTCAGCAAGCCGCTGGTGATCGATTGGGGGCTGGCGGTCTCGGCGTTTTCGAAGAATCCGGGCCCGTCGTGGTATTTCGTGCAGTGGGCGACCTCCAAGGAGATGGACGCGCGGATCGCGCTGAAAGGGATCGCGCCGCCGCGCCAGTCGGTGGCGCTGAGCCCGGAATTCGCCAAGTGGCTCGCGGAGAAGCCGAACCGGCAGCAATGGATCGCGGCGCTGAAGCAGCTCTCTTCCACCGGCTATACCAGCACGCAGCCGCCGGCGATGATAAACAACCCGGAGGCGAATGACGCGATCGGCGGCGGGGTGCAGTCGGTGATGCTCGGCCAGGCGACGGCGAAGGATGCCGGATGCAAGATCGACGACAGCATCATCGCGCTGCTGCCGAAATAGCCGGTGCGGGACGGAGCGCGGGCATGGGTGGTTCGCGCTGCGTTCCGTGTTCGGATGGGGCGCGATGAGCGATGCCGGCGTGACGCGGATCAAGCGGCCGCAGTCGCTGACGGCGCTGGTGGCGGAGCAGATCCGCGACATGATCGTGACGGAGCGGTTCGCGCTGGGGGAGCTGCTGTCGGAGAATATCATCGCGGCGCTGCTGGGAGTGAGCCGTGCGCCGGTGCGCGACGCGTTCGTAAGGCTGGAGACCGAGGGGCTGGTGAAGGTGCAGCCGCAGCGCGGGACTTTCGTGTTCCAGTATGATGCGACGGAGCTGCGCGAGATATGCGAGCTGCGCCAGGTGCTGGAGACCGGGGCGCTGCGGATCGCCACGGCGTGCCACCGCGCCGGGGTGATCGAGGCGTTGCGCCGGCCGATCGAGGCGGCGGAGCGGGAAGGCGAGCTCGACCCGAAGGCGTATCAGCCGTTCGATACCGCGTTTCACGATGGGTTGGTGCGCAGCAGCGGCAACAATGAGCTGATGGATGCGTATGGGCGGATTTCCGGGCGGGTGCGCGCCATCCGGCACCGGCTGACACGGCTTTCCGCGCATGTCGTGGAATCGCAGCGGATGCATCGCGCCATCCTGCAAGCGATCGAGGATCAGCGGGACGATGCGGCGGAGGCGGCCCTGGTGGAGCACGTCTATGCCGGCTATCGGCGGCTGCTGGCGACGAGGGGAGGACAGGAGCCGGCAACGGATGCGGTGTCGGCTGGTTCGCGGTGACGAAGAACAAGCAAGCTTCACCACGGAGGCGCCGAGACACGGAGGGTGATGCGAGACGACCTGATGCGAACGAGGGGCAGGAAGGGTGACACGCGAGCACAACTGGGCGGACAATTACACCTATCGGGCAGCGCGTATTCACCGGCCGACATCGATTGACGAAGTACGCCGCGTGGTTTCCGGCTGCGCCAAGGTGCGCGCGCTGGGGACACGCCATTCGTTCAACGGCATTGCGGATTCGTCCGGCGATCTGGTCGACCTCGGGTACCTGCCGTCCGATTTCGTGATCGACCGTGAGCGACGGACCGTGACGGTCGGGGCGGGCACCCGTTACGGGCCGTTGGCGCAGCATCTGCACGCGCAGGGATGGGCGCTGCACAATATGGGTTCGCTGCCGCATATCTCGGTGGCGGGGGCGACCGCGACCGGCACGCATGGATCGGGCGACGGGAGCGGCAACCTGTCCACCGCCGTTGCCGGGCTGGAGATGGTTACGGCGAGCGGCGATCTGCTGTGCATCCGTCGGGGCGAGCGCGGATTCGATGGCATGGTGGTCGGGCTTGGCGCGTTCGGGATCGTCACGCGCATGACGCTGGATATCCAGCCGACATTCGACATGCGGCAGGACGCGTTCATCGATCTGCCGTGGGCGACCGTGCTGTCGCGGCTGGATGAGGTGACTTCGGCAGCCTACAGCGTGAGCCTGATGACGCGCTGGTCGGGGGAGACGGTGGATCGGCTGTGGCTGAAGACACGACTGCAGGAGGGCGGGCCGCTGGAGGTGACGGCGGCTCATCTTGGTGCGGTGGCGACGGAACTGGTGAGCGCCAGCGGGCGGGCGGCGGGGGCGGACCGGCTCAATCCGTTCGGGGTGGCCGGGCCGTGGTGTGACCGGCTGTGCCATTTCCGGCTGGATGCGGAACCGGGGCAGAGCGATCAAATACAGAGCGAATACATGGTGCCGCGCGCGCAGGCGGTGACGGCGATGGAGCGGTTGCGGGGGATTGCCGGGCGCATCGACGCGCTGCTGCACATGACCGAGATACGCTCGATGGCGGCGGATCGGCTGTGGCTCAGCCCGTCATACGGGCACGACACGGTGGCGATCCATTTCACGTGGAAGCGTGAGATCGAGGCGGTGGACAGGATGACCGAGGAGATCGAGGACATGCTGCTGCCGCTGGGGGCGCGGCCGCATTGGGGCAAGCTGATGCATGCTCGGGCCGGGCAGATTGCCGGGGTTTATCCGCGGCTGCCGGAGTTTCGGGCGCTGGTGGCGGCGTACGATCCGGGCGGGAAGTTCGCCAATGCGTTTCTGACGAGGCATGTGCTGGGGGCGTATTGAGTGGGACGCGCCACGGATGCTGAAGCGAGTCAGGGCGAGCCTGGCCGCGACGTTGTGCGCGGCGCCAGGACGTTATGCGCGGCGGAGGGCGAGGCCGAATTCGAACCAGGCGGCGCCGTGGAAGATGAGTTCGACGGCGATCAGGGTGCCCAGGACCCACAGTCCTGACCAAGGCAGTGTCAAATAGAGCGCGATGCCGACGGCGGCACTGATCAGTCCGCCGAGCAGCAGCAGGCCGGATCCGCCCATATGCCAGTGCCGCACCGCCATGATGATACGTGCAATGCCGGCGATGACCATGACGACGGCGACGACGGCGGTAATCACCAGCGTGCCGCGGATCGGCTCGCTCATGATCAGCAGGCCGGCGATGATATACAGGACGCCCATCAGCACGTGGAGGAAGAAGCCGCCCCAGGTGCGGTCCATGAACGCGTGCGCGGCCTGCAGTACACCGCCGACGAGCAGGGCGGCGCCGATGAAGATCGTACCGGCAATTGTAACGGCGATCACGTCGATCCAGGCGAATACCCCAAGCAGCATCATGATGACGCCAAGGGCGATGAACCACCCCCAATGTGTGCGTGGGCGGGTTGCCAGGCCCCGCTGCATCGTCGTGTCGCTCATGCCGAATCCCCCTTCGCGTTTCGCCAGCGCGACGATGTACTGCCGCTACGGCCGGCGTCAATCCGGCCCGAAAGGATGCCGCAGCAGGATCGTTGCCAACCTCTCGCAGCCGGCCTGGTCGGCGGCGTCGAAGCGGTTGGGAAACGGGCTGTCGAGGTCCAGGACGCCCAGCAGCCGCTCGCCGGCGAGCAGCGGAACGACGAGCTCGGAGCGGGATGCGTCATCGCAGGCGATGTGGCCGGGGAAGGCTGTTACATCGGGGACCAGTAGGGTCCGGCGCTGTTCCGCGGCGGTGCCGCATACGCCGCGGCCGAGCGGGATACGGACGCAAGCGGGGCGACCCTGGAACGGTCCGAGCACCAACTCATCAGCGCGCAAGAAATAAAACCCAGCCCAGTTGAGATCGGGGAGGCTGTTATAGATCGCCGCGGCAGCGTTTGCCGCGTTCGCGACAGGGTCCGGCTCGCCGCTCAGAAGCCCGTCCAGGGCGTCGGCGAGATCGCGGTACAAGACGGACTTGCCCGCCGGCGCCCGGGCCCCGTTCCAGGGGGCCGCCTGTGTGGGATCGTGCACGCGGGATGGCTAGTGGGCGGCGCGCATCTCGTGCGGCCGTGTCCGGGCGGCGGCTTCGGCTCCGCCGGCCTTCATCCCGGCTGCTGCGTCGCGCAGGATGCTGCGCAGCTCCCGCAGGAAGCCCATGCCGGCGGGTGTGCGTTGGACCAGCACGCTGCGGCGGTCGAGCGGGTCGGTCTTGCGCTTGACCAGATCGAATTCCGTGAGCCGGTCGAGGGCGCGGGTGATCGCCGGCTTGGACACGCCGAGGCGCGCGGCGAGACCACGTACGGTCTGGGCCTCGTTCTCCAGGTAACAGGTCAGGAAAACGCCCAGTTGCCGGGCCGACAGGTCCGGACCGTCGCGACGGACCAGCTCCACGATCGTGGTGCGCAGAACGTTTGCCAAACTGTCATTCGCATCGCTTGTCGTGCTGCTCATCTGTGACACCTTTCCTTCACGGGCGGAGCTCAGGCTGCCGGGCGCGCGACCAGATCACGGCTTCTGGCTGCCCGCCGGACGATCGCCGCCGAACGGGGGATCACCCGCTTGCGGCGAATACCTGGCCGGGCGCCAGCAGCCGCAGTCATCACCTGGCCGCGCGCAACGCACGAAAGCCAAGCGGCGGCCGACGCGTTGGCCACGCCCCGGTCTCCACGCTGCTTATTGCAACGGCCGGACTGGCATATTGGTTTCGCAGGCCTCACGCCACGAATGCGGCAAAGTTACTACTGCGTCATGGTCGGGTGCCGAGAGATGGGCCTGGAGAGGTATTGGAAGCTGGGGCTTTGTTCCCTCCGGCGCGGTGTCTTCGTGAGGTGGTCCCGCTTATGCCCGGGCAGGCGGTCATCAGTGCCGAGGTGCCGAGAGTCGCGGTTGCATGGGCAGGCGTTGGATTCCCGCTTTCGCGGGAATGACGGGGAGGGTGCGGGAATGGCGGGGAGGGTGCGGGAATGATGGGGAGGGTGCGGGAATGATGGGGAGGGTGCGGGAATGATGGGGAGGGTGCGGGAATGATGGGGAGGGTGCGGGCATGGCGGGGGATGCTGCGGCCGCTGGTTTGGGCCGTACGCGTGCGTGCGTCAGGTGGCGGCCTCCACGCTGACGATGCGGAATGACAGCTCGTCGCCGTTGGGGCGGCGTAGCATCAGGTACTCGCCGGGGCGAAACACACGACCTTCGAGTTCCCGGACCGGCTCGTCGGGGTCCTCCGTGCCGCGCACGCCCCAACGGTTCTCGTCGAGGGGAACCAGATATCCGCGCCAATCGGGGCGGTCGGGCCAGAATCGTCGGACACGCCAGGGCGCTTCTGCCTCGCAGGCGCGCGGGTCGGGCAGGCTGCTGGCGGTGAGGCAGAGATCGACCTCGATCCCGGATTTCAGATCACCGGTTGGCCTTCCGGGACCGCTGGCCAGCAAGGCAGTGACGCGACACAGACGAGCCTCCGACATGCGGCTTAGATGGCAACGCGGACACCCAACTCCACCACACGATCAGAGGGGATACGGAAGAACTCCGTGGCGGGGACTGAATTGCGTGCGAGGATAATGAACAGCCAGCGGCGCCAAAGCGCCATGCGCGGGGCCTGGGACGGAACCATCACGTCACGGCCGAGAAAGTAGCTGGCCTGCATGGGGTCGAACTGGATGCCGCGTGCGGTCAGGGCTTCCAGGTCGCGTGGGATGTTGGGGCTTTCCATGAAGCCGTAGCGCAGGATGACGCGGTGAATGCCGGGCGCGAGCTCCTCTGGCTCCATTCGCAGTGCCGGCTCGACGTCCGGCACATCCAGGTTTTGGACGGTGACGAACAGGACCCGTTCATGGAGCACCTTGTTGTGCTTGAGGTTGTGCAACAAGGCGGCGGGAACGTACTCCGGGTTGCCGGTGAGGAAGACGGCAAGCCCTGGCACGCGCACGATGCGCGACTGCGGCAGGCGGGCGAGGAACGAGGACAGCGGCAGGCTGTCCTGCCGCCAGCGCGCCAGGAGCAGATCGCGCCCGCGTTTCCAGGAGGTCATCAGAGCGATCAGCGCGAGGGCGAACACCAGAGGGACCCAGCCGCCTTCAACCACCTTGATCGTGTTCGCGGAAAAGAAGGTCAGGTCGATGATGAAGAAGAAGCCGAATACCGACAGGGCGGCGATCCGTGGCCAATGGAACTGGCGGCGGAACACTACGGCGGCGAGCACGGCGGTGCAGGTGAAGGTGCCGGTGACGGCGATGCCATACGCTGAGGCCAGGCTGTCGCTGTTCTTGAACCCGAACACCAGGGCGAGCACGCCGACGGCGAGCGTCAGGTTGATCTGCGGGACATAGATCTGCCCCTCTTCGCGGGAGCTGGTGTGGAGGACCGTCATGCGCGGGAGGAAGCCGAGCTGCATGCATTGCCGCGCCATCGAGTAGGCGCCGGAAATCACCGCCTGGCTGGCGATGACGGTTGCCATGGCGGCGAGTGCCACCAGCGGCAGCCGCACCC
This sequence comes from Acetobacteraceae bacterium, assembly GCA_036521275.1. GTDB lineage: Bacteria > Pseudomonadota > Alphaproteobacteria > Acetobacterales > Acetobacteraceae > DATDIC01. The sequence goes on along the minus strand of DATDIC010000550.1, from coordinate 2,119 downwards.
AGTGCGGGCCGGAGAGGAAGAACGGATTGTCGAGCGCGGTGGGGTCGCTGATGATCAGCGCGCCCTGGCCGAAATAGTTCAGCACCAGGGCCGGCAGGACGAAGAAGGTCCAGCTCACGCGGATCGGGTGGGCACCAAAATGGCCCATATCGGCATACAGTGCCTCGGCTCCGGTGACGCACAGCACCACGGCTCCGAGCACGACGAAGGCCAAGGCCCGGTGCACCATGCAAAGATGGACGGCATAGCTGGGGAAGACCGCGAGCAGGACGTAGGGATGCAGCCGGAGCTGGGCGATTCCCAGCAGAGCGATCACGATGAACCACACCGCCATGACCGGCCCGAACAAGCGGCCGACGCTGCCGGTGCCGCGGTACTGGACCGCGAACAAGGCGATGATCACGACCGCGCTGATCGGCAGCACGTAGGCCTTCAGTTCGGGGGAGGAGACTTCCAGTCCCTCGATCGCGGACATGACGGAGATGGCGGGCGTGATCAATCCGTCGCCGAAGAACAGGCAGGCGCCGGCAATGCCCACCAGGGCGACGAAGGCCTTCATGCGGGGACGGACGCAGACGCGCTGGGCCAGCGCCATCAACGCGAGCACGCCGCCTTCGCCGTTGTTATCGGCGCGCATGACCAGCATCACGTATTTGATGGTCACGATCAGGATCAGCGACCAGAAGATCAGGGACAGGATGCCCATGATTTCCGTGTCGGTGATGATAACGCCCCGGAACAGGCCGAGGCTGGTCTTGAACGCATAGAGCGGGCTGGTGCCGATATCGCCGTAGACGACGCCAAGCACCGCCAGCAGGACGCCGAACTCCGGCGTATGCCGGCGCTCCCTGGCCGCGACGGCCGCCACGGTCATGCTGTCACCCCGCCCTGCAAAGCGCGGACGCATACGCTGCGCCCTGGCCGCAGACAAGCATCGCGCCCACGCCGGATCAGTTGGCGAATTCCGCTCGGATCTGCGCGGAGTGCTGGCCGACCGCGGGGACCGGCCCGAGCGTGCGCGGGGGCGCGCCATCGGTGATGACCGGTGGGGCGGCCAGGGTGACGGCGCCGTTCGGCGTTTCGACGGTGACGCGCCGGAGCGCCGGATGGTGTGAGAGGGCGGCGACGTCGTTGACGAAGCCGAACGCCGTGTTGGCTGCGCGCAGGCGAGCCGCCGCCTCGGTGCGCGACAGGTGGGCGAAGGCGGCCGCGATGTGGCCATCCACCTGCGGGCGGTTGGCCACGCGGGCGACGTTGGTTGCGAAGGCGGGCCGGTTCGGCAGGTCGGGCTCGTTCAGGAAGCGGGCGCAGAAATTTGCCCATTCGCGCTCGTTCTGGATGGCGATCAGCACCAGGGAGCCGTCGGCGAGGGGAAACGCGCCGTAGGGGCAGATGGAGGGGTGGGCCAGCCCGATGCGGGGCGGCGAGGTGCCGGTGCCTTGGTAGAATAGCAGCGGCACGCTCATCCAGTCGGCCATGCCGTCGAACAGGCTGACCTTCAGCCCCTTGCCGCGGCCGGTGATGCCACGCTCGATCAGGGCTTCGAGGATGCCGGAATGGGCGGCCATGCCGCAGGCGATGTCGCAGACCGAGACGCCGACGCGGCCAGGGCCGGCGGGAAGGCCGGTGATCATGGCGAGGCCTGATTCGGCCTGCACCAACAGGTCGTAGGCCTTCATTGTGGCGTAATCGCCGGTGTCGCCGTAGCCGGAGATGTCGACGGTGATCAGGCGGGGGTGGCGATCGCGCAGGGCGGCGGAGGCGAACCCGGCGCGGGCAGCGGCGCCGGGGGCGAGGTTCTGGATGAGCACGTCGGTGTTTTGCAGGATGCGGTGCAGGAGGGCGGCGTCGGCGGGGTTCTTGATGTCGGCGACCAGGCTCTGCTTGCCGCGGTTGAGCCAGACGAAATAGCTGGAGAGGCCGTGGGCGAGCTGGTCGTAGCCGCGGGCGAAATCGCCTTCCGGGCGCTCGATCTTGATGACGCGGGCGCCGGCATCGGCCAGGCGGGAGCTGGCGTAGGGCGCCGCGACTGCCTGTTCCAGGCTGAGGACCAGGAGGCCGGTGAGGGGTTTCGGGTCGGTCATCGACGGATGCTCCGGATGGGCGCGGGCCGCGGTTG
>DATDIC010000549.1:0-2817 GCA_036521275.1 Acetobacteraceae bacterium | reverse complement strand
CGCGGCGCCGTACGCCGCCACCGCCTTCTGATACGCCGCGCCAAGATCGGCGAAGAACCCGTCCAGGTCCGGATACACTTTCGGATCGATCGCCCGCCGTCCACCGCGGAAATGCACCACGCTCGGCGATGGAATGGTCATCTTCGGCACCGCCGAGCGCACGTGGTCCGCGACGAACCGATAGTGATCGACCATCACCGGCCGAGACCAGCCGATCCGGCTGTTCACCCGCAGCGCATGCGGCAGGATGGCGCCCTTGAACTGGATCTTCTGTTCCGGCTCGTAGATCTCCACCCCGTCCAGCCCTGATACGAAATCGTAATGCCAGTAGGCGCGGCGATACTCGCCGTCGGTCGCGGCGCGCAGCCCCACCTCCTCCTGCTTGCGGATCGCCGCTTCGATGCAGCGGTCCTCCACCGCCCGCAACGCGTCCGCGGACATGGTGCCTGCCTTGTGCGCCGAGCGTGCCGTCGCCAACTCTCGCGGGCGCAGCAGGCTGCCGACATGGTCGGCGCGGAACGGCGGGCGGCTGCGCGGACCCGCCTTGGCGCTGGGCTGCGTGACGGAACTGGACATGGAACGAACCTCCCTGGCTGGCGGCGCCAGTGTTCGCCCAGCCCGCGCCAGCCGTCAAAGCCTGCCCGCCGGTACTCGACCCGGGGCCGTCTGACATGGACCGCGACGGGTGAACCGACTATCAGGGGCGCCTTCCCGACGGAACCCTGCGATCGATGTTGACCCGCTTGCTCGTCGGCCTGGCTGACTTCAGCCGCCGAAACGCCCTCGCCGTTGTCCTGGCATCCGTCCTGCTGGCCGCCTTCTCGGCCTGGGTGGCCATGCATGGCCTGGGCATCAACACCGACACCGACCAGATGTTCTCGCAAAACCTGCCCTGGCGGCAGCGAGCCATCCGGTTCAACCAGGATTTCCCGCAGTTCACCAACCTGCTGGTGGCGGTGATCGACGCCAGGATCCCCGAGGAAGTCGACGCCACCGCCGCCGCTCTGGCTGCCAGGCTCTCGGCCGATCACACGCATTTCATCTCGGTCCGACGCCCTGACGCATCGCCCTTCTTGCAAAAGGAGGGCTTTCTCTTTCTCGATACGAAACAATTATCTTCTCTGATGGATCGTACCATCGACGCGCAGCCCTTCCTGGGGCAGCTCGTCGCCGACCCCAGCGCCCGCGGCCTATTCTCCGCCCTGTCGCTGCTCGGCATGGGCGTGACGCAGGGCGATGCGGACCTCACCCCGTACCTGGGTCCAATCCGCGCCTTCCACGAGGCGCTCGCCAACACCCTCGCCGGCCATACTCAACCGCTGTCCTGGCAGAACCTGCTCGGCGGCGACCTGTCCGACCTCGCCGGTAAATACCGTTTCGTGCTGGTGCAGCCGCGCCAGGATTACGGCGCGCTGGAGCCGGGCGGCGATGCTACCAAGGCGATGCGCGCCGACATCGCCCAGCTCGAGTTCGTGAAGGCGGGCGTCGCCCGTGTTCGCATCACCGGTCAGATCGCCCTGGCCGACGACCAGTTCGCCTCGGTGGCCCAGGGCGCTGTGTGGGGGCTGGCCGGCAGCATGGTGCTGATCACGGTCTGGCTGTTCCTCGCCGCGCGCACCTGGAGGCTGATCGTGCCGATCCTGGGCACGCTGGTCTTCGGGCTGTCGCTGACCATGCTGTTCGCCACGCTTGCCGTGGGCACGCTGAACCTGGTCTCGGTCGCCTTCGGCGTGCTGTTCGTCGGCATCGCCGTCGATTTCGCCATTCAATTCTCGGTGCGGTACCGCGAGCGCCGTTTCGAGTTCCCCGATCCGGCCGAGGCAATGCGGCAGAACGCACGGCGTGTCGGAGGCCAGATCCTGGTGGCGGCGGCGACGACCGCGGCCGGATTCCTGGCCTTCGTGCCGACCAATTTCATCGGGGTAGCGGAGCTTGGGCTGATCGCCGGTTTTGGTATGCTCATCGCGTTCGCTTGCACGATGACCTTTCTGCCGGCGGCAATCACGCTGTGCCGGCCACCGGGTGAGGCACGGTTGGTCGGATTTGCCTGGGCCGTGCCGCTCGACCCGCTCGTGGTACGCTGGCGGCGGCCGATTCTGGGGGTTGCCGCTGCGCTGGCAGTGCTGGCTGCCGCGGTCTCGCCCCATCTACTGTTCGATTCAGACCCGCTCGATACCCAGAACCCGCACACCGAGGCGATGGAGACGTTGCGCGATCTCCTCAACAACCCGGTGACCAATCCGTACAGCGTCGACATCCTGATGCCCAACGTGGGGGCGGCACAGGCGCTGGCTGTGAAACTGAAGACGCTGCCCACGGTGTCGAAGGTGATCGACGTCGGCAGCTTCGTGCCGGATGCGCAGCAGCAGAAGCTCGCCACCATCGCCGATGCACAGTCGATCCTGGCCGCAACGCTGGCGCCGCCGGCAACACCGTCGGCCCCGATCACGCCGGACCAGGTCCGGCTGGCGGCGAAAACGGCGCTGGCGCAGATCGATCCCGCCTTGGCGAAGCTGCCGCCGGACCATCCGTTGGCAGCCATTGCCGGCGATCTGCGGCAACTGCAGACCGCGCCCGATTCTGTGGCAATGGCCACCAACACAGCATTGACGCGCTTCCTGCCCGACGAACTCGACCGCCTGCGCGCCGCGTTGGGCGCCGAGCCTGTGACGCTCGCGTCCATCCCGCCCGAGATGGCGCGCGACTGGCTGCTGCCGGACGGCCAGGCACGCGTGCAGGCGATGCCGAAGGATCTGGGCAAGGGCAGCCGTGGACTGCGCCGCTTCGTCGCCGAGGTGACGCGGATCGCTCCGAATG
>DATDIC010000548.1:0-4555 GCA_036521275.1 Acetobacteraceae bacterium | reverse complement strand
GCTTCTTGTTGAAGCGAAACGCCCGCACGTGGCGGGCGTTGCAAGCCGAGATCGCGGCACCGGCCGAACCCGGTGGTCAATCGTCCTTTCCGGCCACTGTGCCCGCCGTCGTACCGCCGTCGATCACCAGCGTATGGCCGGTCACGAAACTCCCCGCGGCCGAGGCCAGAAACACCGCAGCCCCGGCGATTTCGTCCGGCTCCCCGATCCTTTGCAGCGGCGTAGTGCGCGTGCGCCGGCGATAGAGATCCGGATCCTCCCACAACGCACGTGCAAAATCGGTCCGCACCAATCCCGGTGCGATCGCGTTGGCGCGGATGTTCTTCGGTCCCCATTCCACGCAGATATTGCGTGCCAACTGCATGTCCGCCGCCTTGGAGATCGCATACAGTCCAAGCTGCGCCGAGCCGCGCAGACCGCCGATGGATGAGACGATGATCACCGAACCGCCACCGCGCTCGGCCATCTGCGGCAACACCATGTTGCACAGCCAGAAATTGCTGCGCACGTTGGCACCCATGATGCGTTCATAGACTTCGTCCGAAGCGCCAGCCGCCGGACCCAGGTACGGGTTAACCGCCGCGTTGCACACCAGCACATCGATCCCGCCCCAATGCGCGACGGTGCGATCGACCAGCGTGCGCAACTCCTCCTTGCGGCCGATATGGCAGGGAACAACGATCGCCTCTCCGCCGCGCGCGCTTATGCCGGACGCCACCACCTCGCATGCATCCGGCTTGCGGCTGGAGACGACCACCCGGGCGCCATGCTCCGCCATGCGTTCGGCGATAGCCCGGCCGATCCCCTTGCTCGAACCGGTAACGACTGCAACCTTGCCGGTCAGGTCGAACAGCGACATGCCCCCTCCCCGTCTTTCTGCATCGGTGATGAATTCGTCAGTATGCGGGAGACTGGCCGGCGTCAATCGACGCGGCGGATCATGCGACCTGGACCGTGCTCACCGCCTGCTCCAGCTCCTGGAAGCTGGGCATATGCTCATTGGGAACCATCTTGCGCCCGGATTCCACGCTGACCTGCGGGGCGTTGCCGTGCAGATGCGTGACCAGCACGGCGCGGATCACCTCGTAGAACTTCGCCTCCTCCTCCACCACCGTCCGCAAGCGGGCCGCCAGCGGCCCAGCCAGGCCATAGGCCAGCAACACGCCCAGGAACGTGCCGCAGAGTGCGCTGCCGATCATGCCCCCCAGCACCGCGGGTGGCTGATCGATGTGCGACATCGTCTTGATCACGCCCAACACGGCGGCGACGATGCCCAGCGCCGGCAACCCATCGGCCATGGTCTGCAGCGCATTCGCGCCATGCAGCTCCTCGCTCAGGGTCTTTTTCAGTTCGCGGCCCATCACGTCCTCGATCTGGTTCGGATCGTCGGCGTTCATGCCCACCATGCGCAGATAGTCGCAGATCATCGAACGGGCGAACTGGTTGCCCTGAATGCCCGGGAACTTCTGGAAAATGGTGCTCTCGTCCGGCTTCTCGATATGTGCTTCCACCGCCATCGCGCCTTTGGTGCTGGCCAGCCGCATCAGCGCGTACAGCAGGCTCAGCAGCTCCACATAGTCTTCCTGCGCGAACGACGAGCCGCGGATCGCCTTCATCAGGCCGCCCAGGGTGTGGCGCACGTGATGCATGCTGTTGCCCATCACGAACGTGCCGATGGCGGCGCCGCCGATGGTCAGCATCTCGAACGGCAGCGCCTCGGCCAGCACGGCAATGCTGCCGCCCTCCACGGCGTAGCTGCCGAACACGCAGGCGAGCAGAAAGCCGAAGCCGCCGATCGTCAGCATCGCCGTGTCACGGGCCGGAAACGGCCTCTCCGCCGCTGGCGGGCACCGCGCCGGGTGGTGCCGTGCCAGAGGGAGCCATGCCAGAAAGGGCCATGCCAGCAGGGGCCATGCCAGCGGGGGCCATGCCGGCGGGGGCCGGGCCGGTGCCGCGCAGCACCAGGATGGCGATCCGCCGGTTGGCCGCCGCCAGCGGATCAGCCGGCAGCAGCAGATCGTGATCGGCGTGCCCGGTCACTTCCTGCAACCGCGTTTCCGCCAAGCCGGATGCGATCAGCATCCGCCGCGCCGCATTGGCCCGTTCGGTTGACAATTCCCAGTTGGTCATCGCCGGCCCGGGATACGGAGCCGCATCGGTGTGGCCGCCGATCGAGATCTGTTCCGGCAGGTGGATCAGCACTGGCGCAATCTTGCTCAGCAACAGCCGTGCATCGTCGTTCGGGACCGCCGAGCCCAACGCGAACATCGCCTGCTTCTGAGTGTCCAGCAGTTGAATGCGAAGGCCCGCGGGCGTGATGTCGATCGCCAGGTGCTGCGCGAGCCCGGCCAGCGCCGGATCATTTTGCACTGCCAGTTTGAGCTGCTGTGCCGCCGCGTCGAGCTGTTTCGCTTCCTGCGCCGCGGCGGCGAGCTGTTTGGCCTCCTGTGCAGCCGCTTCGCGGTGCCCAGCGGCGCTGTCTTTTTTCGCGGTATGAGCCAAGCCGGGGGTCTCAGGCTCAGCCACCGGTCGCAAAGTCTCCTGGGGATGAGACGGAACCCCGGTATGACCCAGCAAGGTCGCTGCCTGTGCGCTGCCGGACCCATCAAAACCGGTTGCTGCCCGTGACGTCGGCTGATTAGGCCGGCCGGGCAACTCGGAATCGGGATCTTCCTGGTTGTCGAGCACCGGGCGCTGCCCGAACGTGATCTGCACGGCGCCGCGATCCGACACCAGGGCCCCGTTCTCGAATGCGGTGCGGCCCCCGAACGGCTGGCCGGTGCCCGAGGAATTGTGGCTCAGCATGTTGCTCGGGCTGAAATAGTCGGCCAGGCCTTTGCGCTGATCCTCGGTGGTGGCGTTCATCAGCCACATCAGCAGGAAAAACGCCATCATCGCCGTCACGAAGTCGGCGTAGGCAACCTTCCAGGCCCCGCCATGCGACAGATGCTCCGCAGCCTCCTCCCGGCGAATGATCGGCGCGGTGCCTTTCCCTTTGTTCCTGTCCTGCTTCGAGCGCATGCGCGTCCATGCCGTGCTGATCAGCGCCACACTGCCCCCGGCAGATTAACTCGATGCTAACCGACCGGTACGGCGATCGACAGTTCGGGCTTGGCAGTTCAGGCGTGGTGCAACAATATTGCGCCGTACCACCCACACGGCGGCATGAAAATCCCAGCCGAGACCCCTGAGCTCGATGCCATCGACCGCCGTATCCTGGCGGAATTGCAGGCTGACGGCCGCATGACCAACGTGGAGCTGGCGCGGCGCGCAGGCATCTCCGCCCCGCCCTGCCTGCGGCGCGTCCGGCGGCTGGAGGAAGCCGGGGTTATCCGCGGCTACCACGCCGACCCCGACCCGCAGAAGCTCGGCTGGGAGATCACGTTTTTCGCCGTGGTCGGGCTGGAAAGCCAGCGTGAGGTTGTGCTGGCGGCGTTCGAACAGCTCGTCGCCTCGTGGGCGGAAGTGCGCGAGTGTCACATGATTCGCGGCGGCGGCGATTTCCTGCTCAAACTGGTGGCGCGCGACACGGCGCATGAGAACCAGCTCACTGAACGTCTTACCGGCTCGCCGACTGTCAGCCGGGTGCAGACGCTGCAGACCATCCGCACCAGCCGGCTGTTGGCGGGCGTGCCGTTCTGATTTGCTGCGATGCCCTGATTTGCTTTTACCGCGGGAGGGATTCCAGATGTCCGACAGCACCGACGTGTTCGAGATCATGCGCACGAACCGGTCGATGCGGCGGCTGAAGCCGGATCCGATACCCGATGCCCTGATCGAGAAAATTCTGGAGGCTGGCGTGTGCGCCGCCAATGGCGGCAACACCCAGCGCTGGCGCTTCCTCGTGATCAAGGACAGGGCGATCAAGCAAGCCGTCCAGGTGCTGTACAAGCGCGCCTTCGATGAGGTGGTCGGGCCGCGTTACCGCAGCAGCGCCCCGCCGCCCGGCGTCACTGCCGAGCGCTATCAACGCCAGCACGCCGCGGTCGAGTACCTGACCGAGCACTTCCACGAGGCGCCGGTGTGGATCGTGGCCTGCCTGGAAGATGCGTCGCCCACCCGCTGGTCCGGCGCGTCGATCTATCCGGCGGTGCAGAACATGCTGCTGGCGGCACGTGCGTTGGGCCTCGGCGCGACGCTGACCACGCGGCACCTGCTGCACGAGAAGGCAGCCGAGGCCGCGCTGGGCCTGCCGCCGGGTGTACATTCGTATGCGATTATTCCGATCGGCTATCCGATGGGGCGATTCGGCCCGGTCGGCCGCGGACAGCTCAAGGACGTGGTGTTCCAGGACCGCTGGGGTCAGCCCTTCGCCGCCGCGACATCTTAGGGCTGGCCATGAAGTAGCGGCATCAACCGTCGTTCCCCCCCCTCCCGTCGGTCCCGCCCCCTCCCGTCGTTCCCGCCCCCTCCCGTCGTTCCCGCGAAAGCGGGAACCCACCAGCGGCGGCCTGGAGTCCCGCTTTCCGCAGGAATGACGGGATGACGCGCGCCAGGTCAGGGCGCCGGCAGCGCGCGCGAGGTCCGGCGAAGGACTGCGGCGATCTTCTCCAGA
>DATDIC010000547.1:0-9673 GCA_036521275.1 Acetobacteraceae bacterium | reverse complement strand
CAACGGGCGAATGATGTGCGGAGCCGAGCGCAGCAGCACCTCGCGTTCCGCCAGCGCCTCGCGCACCAGCCGGAACTCATACCGCTCCAGATATCGCAGGCCACCATGGATCAGCTTGGTGGAAGCAGACGATGTTCCGCTCGCCAGGTCGTCCTGCTCGACCAGCAGCACGGACAGACCGCGCCCGGCGGCATCGCGCGCGATGCCTGCGCCGGTCACGCCGCCCCCGATCACCGCGAGGTCGAACATGTCCGCGCTCATCGGGTACCGGCGATCCGGTCGAGCCGGAGCCGCTGGCGGTCGTCGGTCAATCGCATGGCGGCCAAATACACCACGGCCACAGCCGCCAGGCCACTGCCGCCAGCCAGCAGGAACATCAGCAATATCTGGTATTTGGCCGCCTGCAGCGGATCCATTCCGGCGATGATCTGGCCGGTCATGATGCCAGGCAGCGTCACCACCCCCGCCGCGGCCATCTGGTTGATCGTCGGCAGCAGGGCACGCCGGACCGCCGCCCGGATCAGCTCGCGCATGGCACCCCAGAACGTCGTTCCCATGGCGAGCTGCGCCTCGATGGCCACGCGTTCGCGCACCACGCTGCCCAACAAGCCGTCCAGGCCCAGGCTGGCGCTGTTCAGCACATTCCCGAGAATGATCCCGGCCAGCGGGATGGCATAGCGCGGATCGTACCACGGCGTCGGCCGGATCGCCGTGGTCAGTGCCAGGATCACCGTCAGGAACGTCGCAAACGCAACTGCCGAGGCCCCGACAGCCAGATTGCCGAAACGCAGCAGGCGCTTTTCCGGGCGCGCCGCGACTTCCCGTGCCGCAATCAGCAACATCACCAGCACCACGCACAGCGTGACGAACGGCGACGCCAGCGAAAACACCGCGCGCAGGATCAGGCCCACCGCGACCAGTTGCACCACCATGCGCCCGGCAGCCCAGGCGAGCTGCCCGTGCAGCCGCAATTTCAGCCAGATCGACAACCCGCCATCGACCAGCAGCAGCACCGCGCCGATGCCCAGATCCGGCCAGCGGAGCAGGATCGGTGTCACGCGGCGACCAGCCGCCGTCCCGCCATGCGCAGATGCCGCGTTCCGATCCGTTGTGCCTGGCTCAGATCATGCGTCGTCATTACCACCGCGGTATCGCCCGCCAGCCGGTCCGCCAGCAGCTCTTCCACCAGCAACACGGAATTCTGATCCAGCGAGCCGGTCGGCTCGTCCAGCAGCAGCACCGGCGGCTCCGCGACCACGGCCCGAATCAACGCCATGCGCTGGCGTTCGCCGGTGGACAGCCGAGCCACCGGCGCACCGAGCAGATCGAGCGAAAGATCAAGTAACGGCACCAGCTCGCGCGCACGTGACAGCGCGGCAGCAGGAAAGTGCTCGGCAACGCGTTCTGCCCACCAGCCGGGCTCGGCGGCGTGGTAGATCACCTGCCGGCGCCATTCCGGCGCCGTCCAGCTTCGCCGGTCCCGCCCGTTCAGTGTCACTTCGCCATCGTTCGGATCCAGATCGGCGATCATGCGCAGGAACAGGCTCTTGCCGGCTCCGGACGCGCCGGTGATCGCGATGCATTCGCCACGGTCGAGCGCCAGGTCGAATGGTCCGGCAAGGCTGCTCCGCAAAGACCGCACCTCCAGCAGCGCGGACGCGCGCGGGTCACTGCTACCGTGCAAGGTCACCGGCTGGTTCCTGTCATTACCAGTGCTTCTTGCAGAAGCCGCACCGATTTCCAAGGCCGCCGGGCGCGCCACTCAGAGCCCGAACGCATCACGGATGCGGATGGCATTCTCCATCGCGCTGCTCAGCGTCGTGTCGATCTCCAGGTCGTACACCACCCCACGATGAACGCGCCCATATTGCCACCGAGCCAGGCCGACCTTCCGATCCCCACGCAACCGCTCCCGCGCCTCGAGCACATCAAGCGGCGCGAACAGCCCCACCAGGCGAACATCACATCCTGACAAAAGCAACCGGTACTCCCGATCCTCGCCCGCCCTGGTCATCACATCGTCGACCACGAGATCGTTCCCTTGCCCTGCCAGCGCCGCGATCGCGTGGCGCATGCCCCGCATGGCGCGCTCCATCACCGGGCCGGTCCGGATAGCAACGGTCGCCTTCCCCTCCTCCTGCAATGTCTCGAATCTCAGCCCGTCCGGATGGCCCAACATCGCCGCCGGCAGCATGTCGACGAACGCATCCATCGCCACGTGCAGCAACGGCCTCGCGCTGATCGCCTGAAGCGCCCGCGCCGTCGAGCTCTTGCCCACGCTGCCGACCCCATTGAGTATGATGACGATCGGGCGCCGCTCCAACCGCTCCTGTTTTGCGCCCTCGACACTCAACTCGCAGCAGCAAACTTCGCCAGCAGCCTGGCGTGCGAGCGGATGCCGCGATGGAAACACCGCTGCTCGAACTTTTCGTTCGGGCTATGCACCTGATCGTCATCCAGCCCAAACCCCATCAGCAAACTGTCGATCCCCAGCACGTTCCGCAGCGACGACACCACCGGGATGGAGCCGCCACTGCCGATCAGCACGGCCGGCTTCCCGAATTCCTCGGCCAATGCATCCTGCGCCGCCTTCACCCAGGGCGACTCTGTCGCGATCTCGATGCCCGGCGACCCGGAGAACGCCTCCACGTCCACCTTCGCGTCCGCCGGCACTCGGTCAGCCAGGAACTTGCGAAACCCCTCCACCACTTTCTTCGGGTCCTGTCCGGGAACCAGCCGGAACGAAACCTTGGCGAACGCCTCCGATGCGATCACCGTCTTCGATCCTGGCCCGGTATATCCGCCCCAGATACCATTGATGTCAGCCGTCGGCCGCGCCCACAGCCGTTGCGCCGCCGGCCGTCCTCGTTCGCCCACCGGAATGCGCAGCCCGACATTGCCCAGGAACGCGGCTTCGTCGAACCCCAGCGAATCCCATTGCGCCGCCTGGGCATTCGTCGGCTCCTTCACCCCGTCATAGAAGCCCGGCACCTGGATGCGACCCTCGGCATCATGCAGCTCCCCCAGCGCGCGGCAGAGCGCGTTGATCGGGTTTAGCGCCGAGCCGCCGTACAGGCCCGAATGCAAGTCCCGGTCCGCCGCCCGCAGCGTCACTTGCGTGTACGCCATGCCGCGCAGCCGAGTGGTCAGCGCCGGCGTGTCGATATCCCACATCCCGGTATCGCTGATCAGCGCCAGGTCGGTGCGCAGCTCGTCGCGATTGGCCACCAGGAACGGCTCCAGGTTGCGGCTGCCCACCTCCTCCTCCCCCTCGATCAGCGCGGTGATGCGCGCCGGAATCCCGCCGCCCACCCGGTGCCAGGCGCGCAACGCCTCGATGAACATCATCGTCTGGCCCTTGTCGTCCACCGCGCCGCGGGCCACGAATCGCTTGCCGCGCGGGCCGTCCACAAGCTGCGGCTCGAAGGGCGGGCTGCTCCATAATTCGACCGGATCGACCGGCTGCACGTCGTAGTGCCCATAAAACAGCACGTGCGGGCCACGATACCCCTCCGGACCCGCATGATGCGCAACCACCACCGGATGCCCGGCGGTCTCTCGCAGTTCGGCCGTGAACCCCAGCCCGGCAAGCTGGTCGCGCACCCATTCGCCAGCCCGGCGGCAGTCGTCGGCATGGGCGGGCTGGGCGCTGATGCTGGGGATGCGCAACAGGGCGAACAGGTTCTCGCGCGCCTGATCCAGCCCGGCATCCACCTGGCGCAGCACGGCTTCGACGGTCTTGGACGGCGGCGCGGGCATTGGCATCTCCTGTCGGGCGCGAAGCGGAACTGTCGCTGGTGAGCCGACGGAATTCAAGGTGGGCGCGTGGACGGCAACCGTTGTCAGGCGCCTGGAGCCACGGCGTAGCCAAGTTCTTCGATGGCCGGCGCAAGAATGGGGATCACTGGTCGCAGATGTTTCAGATAGTTGCGGTACCGATAGCAGGACCGCTGGTACAGCGGCTCGGTCACCTGCGCATAGCTGGCGGTGCGCGCGTAGCGGCGGTTTTCATGGAAGCGCAGGCATTGCGGATCGAACTCTGCGCCGATGAAGGCCAGTATGGCGCGGACACTGGCTTCCTGGTCATTGACTATTTGCTCGTAGCGTACCCGCAGATAACGCAACTGCATTTCGGCGCAATAGTGCTGCACCAGGCTCATTACCTTCACGTAGTGCCGGCTCGCGGTTTCCAGCGCCGACGCGCAATAGAACCCATGGGTGAAGTGGTTCGAAATGGCAGAAACCATGATATCGAGCGGATGGCGGATCACGTGGATCAGCGGCGCCTGCGGGAAGAGCAGGGCAATCAACCCAAGATGCGTTTCATTGAGCGGCATCTTGTCGGTGAACCAGGCAGCTTCCGCCGTCAGGATGCCCATTTGGGCAACTTTCTGCAGATAATAGTCCCGCAGATTGTCGAGGCCCGCACGCTGGTCGCCCATCCATAACTCGGTCAGCGCCTCCGGGTAACTCAGCGGACTGTTCAGCATGCGCGGCATGATCGCGGCAATTTCGTTGATCAGCGGCAACTCGTCACCGGCCGCGATACGCGGATGCGCGGTAAGGGTTTGTTCGACCAGCGTGGTACCGGAGCGCGGAAATCCCAGAATGAAGATGGGTTGCGCGGTATCGGTGCGAATGCCCGCGCGGGGCAGCGTGCGCAGCCGTTCCGCGGTGAAGAAGTTGCGCAGGCGATCGAAAAGCTGGTCCGCGGCGTCAGCCAGATAGGGCTGCCCGCTCAGTTGCCGCGCCAGCCGCTTGCCTTCCATGAAAGCGGCGAACGCGGCGTCGTACTGATTCATGTGATCAAGCAGGCGGCCTTTCTCCAGCAGCTCATCGGGACCCAGTTGTCCGCCATTGCTCCGCGCCGCGAGATCGTCCAGCAACGCGATGGCCTCGTGACGGCGTCGCAGGCGCCCCAGCAACACGGCGCGCGTAACCTTCGCCGCGCCATCATCAGGAAACTGGGCATCCAGCCGATCAAGCAGACAGGACGCCGCCTCGAAGTTCCGGTCCGCTTCCTCCAGTCGGGCCCAGCCGAGCAACGTCTGGCGTATTCCTGGCGCGGCGGCGGCGGACTCCTGATACAGCGCCCGCGCTTCGGCCATCCGCCCCTGGGCCTTCAGGTTCCAGGCCAGGTTAGCGAGCACGATCGGATCGCGGGTATCGGATAATTCGAGCACGCGGCGATAGTGGAATTCGCCCGGTTGCGGACGCTGAGACTCGGTCAGGACCATTCCCATCAGATTGTGCGCCTGGGGGTTGTCCGGCGCGATGCGGACGGCGTTGCGTGCGTGCTGCTCGGCTTCCACCAGGGCACGCCGGCCGAGGAGAACGAGCGTCAGTTCGTTGGTGGCGCCGAAGTCGTTGGGATCGAGATGTACGATACGCCGGATCAGCGCCTCTGCGGCACGATGGCGAGCCTGTGCTTTGCGGATTTCATAAAGCACGCGAAGCGGCACGGGCCGGTCAGGAGCGAGTTCCAGGACGTCAAGGCACAGGCGTTCGGCGGTATCCGGGTCACCGCCGCGATACGCGCCCACGGCACGTTCGACGAGCGGAACGAGGTGGCGGACCGACTCCGGCGGCGAGGGCGACAGCGCGGACATCCCGCAGCAGCGCGATTCCCGCAACCCGCTGCCACAGGCGCAAAGAGTGGCCGCAGGAATGCTCATGGGCGTCTGCTCCTCCCTCAGGAAGGCACGAAGCTGATGATTGTGCCGCCATGCTGATCGCTGGCAAGCAAGAAATTCGCGGCGCTTAGGCCGGGCGCGAATTGCAGGCTGGCGATCACACCCTTTGCCCCACCGACAGTAAGCGTATTGTCGAAGAACGAGGCGGATTTCATGGCCGCGTGCAGCAGATCGATATTGTCGCCTGTGCCGAAACCGGAGAGTGTGCCACTGACATTGGCTGGCTGGCCGAGTTCCAGCGTGGTGCTGCCCCCAATAAACCCGATGCCGGCAAGCCCGACCTGACCGGACACGTCCAGCACCACCCCAGGGTCGATCGTCACCGCACCGGCGCCAGTGAGATTGCCGGCAATCGTGGTTGCATCGGCGACAACCAGGCTACCATTATCCACGACCGCTGCCTTCAGGGTGCCGGAGGCAGTTAGCGTCGTGCCCGCGTCCACGGTGATGCTGCCCGGCTTGGCGCCGCCCGCCATGCCTATTTCGATCGCCCCCGCCGAACCGACGGCAATCGTGCCACTGCCTATCAAATTCAGGCCGCTGCCGGCCTGCACCGAGCCAGTGACCGTCAGCTTGCCACCCGGTCCGGTCACGACATCCGAATTCGCACCCAGACCGTTGCTGCCGCTCACTGTCCAGTTGGCCGAAGGATCGAGTGCGACGATGTTGAATCCGATGAAGCTGCTTCCAAGCCCCTTGATGCTGCCCACCTTGGCGCCAGCCGCGAGTTCCAGGGTGTTGCCGCTACCCTGCGCAACAACGTTGCCCTTGAACACGGCGCCGGGGTCGATCACCAGCCGACTGACGCCGCCCCCAAGATTGACAGCGACCCCGCCGGTGCCGCTGATGGTTCCGGCATTCACGACAGTTACATCCACCGCATAGCTGCTGGTGGCGATCGCCGGACCGGCGCTGGCGCTGACCTTGCCGTAATTCATGATGGTCGACCCGGCGCCCACCTGCACGCCGTAACTGGCTCCGGCGATCAGCGCAGACGTCGTACCGGGAGCGCCATTCGTGATCGATCCCGTTCCGTCGATGAACACGCCTTCCGTCGTGCCGGTGATGCTGCCAGCATTTGTCAGCGTCGCACCGGCATCGGATAGCACCCCGTACATCGCGGAGATCGAGGCGCCGGCTGCGTTGATGACACTGCCGCCGGCAGCGAGGAAAATTCCCTCCTCCGTCGCAGTACCCGTTCCGATGCGACCGGCGTTGCTGACGGAGCCGCTGCCGCCAAACACGTCCACGGCATAAACACCCGAAATCAGCCCACCGGTCTGGTTCGCAACAGTTCCACCAGCTTCCAGCTTGATCCCCGCCGCACCGCTCCCGGTTCCGGCGATGGTCGCGAAGTTGGTTATCGTACCGGAGGCGCCGAACACGCCAACCCCGAACCGACGGCCGGTGATGGCGGCGTTGGCGTCCGTAGCCGAGCCGTTAGCAACGGCTCCCCCCTCCTCCAGTGCCACACCCCCGGTACTGCGGCCGACGATCGTGCCGTAATTGGCCACCGCGCCGGCGGCGCGATCGACCAGCACGCCGTAATAGCCGGAAACGAAGGCGGTCGTGTCGGTCGAAGAACCGTTGACGAAAGTGCCCCCAACACCAAGGCCCACACCATTGCTGTAGCCGACGATCGTGCCGAGATTGGTGACAGTGTGCGCCGTGGCCACGCCATACACCGTGCCATCCACCACCGCGCCGGCGGCATTGGTGAAGCCGCCCCCCGCCTCCAGCCGCGCCACCACGGCGCCAGCCAGCGTGCCGGTGTTGGTGATGGTCCCGGACCCGTCGATGGCGACGCTGGTGTTGTTGCCGGTCAGCGTCCAGTTGGCGCCGGAGTCGATCGTGATGGAGTCAAAACCGTAGGCGCCGATGGTTCCAGTTGGGGCGGCGAGCTCCAGCGCGTTATTGGAAGACTGGAAGATGAAGTTGCCTGAGAAAACCGCTCCCGGTTCGATCACCAGCCGATCGTTTCCGTCGAAGGCAACGCTGGCAAAGCCACCTTCGATTTTGCCGGCGTTGATCAGCGTGCTGCCCGGGACCAAAATCACACCAGTGGATACGGCGTTGATCGCTCCATCGTTGGAGATCATCGATGATCCTTGGGTTTCAATCCCTACTATACCGGTGATCAGGCCAGTCGTCTCGTTGGTAACCGTCCCGCCATTCCCCAGGCTGATCGCGGAATCAAGACCATCAAAGAATGTGTCAGTCGAGTCGATCCACCCGTAGTTGATGATTGTCGCGGGAGCAGTCCCACCTGCCAGAAGGACGGCATCCTTGCCGCCCGCGATGACCGCGATCGGATTGTCAGCACTTCCATTGATGATAGTCCCACCCGCCAGCAGCACCACCCCAAAACCATACTTGTCGGATACAATGCCCTGATTCTCGATGGTCCAGGCGATCCCCTGGTTGCCATAAACCGCATAACCAGTATCAGCACTGTACACCTCGCCGGTACTGGTAACGGTGAGCGGGTTCTGGGTGGCCGCGTTGGTTAGGCGGATGCCGGCTGACCGACCACTGATGGTTTCCCCTGACATTTGTATGCCTCCCACGGCTGACTGGGGGCAGTATCCGAACCGCGCAAACCGCCAGGTGACCGAGGTCACCTTTCCGGCGCGATCAGTTCCGCGGACCGGCGTGCGCGATTTGTGTGCCCCCGGTCACCCTCGGGCGGGCGATCACCGCGTACCTCTGCCGCGCCGACAACAAAAACGGTTGGAGAACACCATGCCCAAGGACATCCCGATCAACGAGCTGATCGAGCAAGCCGAAGATCAGCGCAAGCAGGTCACGAAGTTCGCCGAGGAAGCGCCGAAATCCGCTGTCCGGCTCGAAAACGGCTTCAAGAAGGACAAGCCCGATCTCGATTGGATCACGCAGGAGATCGCGCGCGACGAAAAATGGCTGGGTGAGATCGAGAGCGACCTGAAGCAGGCCGAAAAGACACTGAAGCAGCTCACCAAGTCGAAAGAAGCCGCAGCCAAGAAGCCAGCCAAGCAACTGGAGGACGCGCTGGAAGATGCCGGCAAGGAAATCGAGAAGCTGCGCGGAACCATCGGCATCGCGGAAAAGATCGCCGACAAGGCAGAAGTGGAAGACAAGCGTCTGACACCCGTCATGAAGCAGGCGCTGCAGATCGCCGAACAGCGCCGCAAGGAACTCGGCGCCGACCTCGTCAACTGCCCACGGATCGTCCAGCACCTCGGCGATATCGTCCAGAAGGTGCAGACCGGTCCCATGCCGATCGACCTATATGAAAGCGTGTTGCGCGTGTTCGTCCGCGACATGAAGCAGATCGGCGGCCACATCACCTCCGCCGAAAGCGTATCCTCATCGCTCGGCACTCTTGCGGCCAAGGGCGCCAAGGCGTTCGTCCCGGAACTGCGGCAATGCACCGAGGACTGCGTCTCGATCAAGAAGGACATCGATGCGCTCATAACCAAGGTGCGCGCGGAGCACGCGAAGGGATTGAAGTCGGCCAAGGAGTGGCATGACAGCCTGGCGGACAAGCTCAAGAAGGCCGCCTAAGCGCGTCATCTCGTCATTCCCGCGACCCCCACGTCATTCCCGCGCCCCCCACGTCATTCCCGCGAACCCCCACGTCATTCCCGCGAACCCCCACGTCATTCCCGCGAAAGCGGGAATCCAGGCCGCCGCTGCTGGATCGCGGGAATGACGGTTGGTTCCGTTACTTCATGACGACCACTAAGCGGCACCAATCGCGGCACGTCCTGCTCGATTGCGAACAACAGCCGGGTCGGCACCTCTTCGTCACGGCCCCGCAGCCGCGCCGCATGAAACGGCAGCGCATCGCCGGACAGTCCGGCGATGCGCAGCACGTCCTCCGCGACGATTGCCTCGCAGCCGAGTTCCTTGGACAGGCCCTGAAGCCGGGACGCCACGTTGGGCGGATCGCCCAGGCCGGTGACGGTAACGTGGTCGCGGAAACCGATCTCGCCCACCAA
>DATDIC010000546.1:0-2996 GCA_036521275.1 Acetobacteraceae bacterium | reverse complement strand
AACCTCACCCGCCTTCGCAGGTGGTCAACACGGTGCGGATGTTGCACGTCCCGTTTTTTACGAAGCGCCGAGTCAAATTCCTGGCCACGAGACGCGCGAGCTGGAGAACAGGGTCAACCACCTGACAAATGACGTGAACCGAGACACCAGGGCATTGACCCGGGACCAGCAGAGGCTGAATGCCTTGGAGATCCAGGCGGCAGACGCCACGGTAGGCAAGGCGCCGCCGCTCTCCCCGTGGCAGCAGAACGAGCTGGTGGATCTGCGGAGGGATGTCACGCACCTCAATCAGGACATTGCCCGCGACAATCAGCGGCGAGCCGTTGATGAGCTGAAGATCGAAGCCTGGCACTAGACACTGCAAGGCCGCACGCGCGCGGCACTTGTGTCAACGGTGATCGCTGCGCGTTTTTGAGTATCGTCGGCGGTGACAGCGCCCTCAAGGCTGGGCCTTGCGGCCCACCGCCTGCGGCGGCTTTCGGCCTTGACTTCGCTATCACCTCCGCCGGTTTGGCATAGGTCGCAACGACGGCGCGTTGTGTAGAGCGGATCAGGCGGCGCGCCATGCTGTGGTGTCCCGGATAATGGCGTTGAGGATGGTCAGCAGCTTGCCGCATGGTCGCGACAATGGCGATCTTGGCTGGCTTGCCGGCAGCGCGCAGGCGTTGCCGGCACGGGCCTGCGCGGCTTCAAGGCCTTGGTCGCTCGCATCGACGCTGACGATCCCGCCATTCCGGCGTTGCTGCCGAGCGCGCTCGGGCCGCTGGTCGAGCAATAGCTGGACGCCAGCATCGAGGAACTCGAAGCCCGCATCGTCGCATGTGCCAAGAGCGATGAGCGCATGCGTCGCCTGCAACAGATCCCCGGGGTCGGTCCGCTGATCACCCACGCGCTGGTGATGGCGGTCGGCGATGCGCGCCGCTTCGACACCGCGCGCGACTGTGCCGCCTGGATCGGCCTGACGCCGCCCACCAACAACAGCGCCGAGGAGACCCGCATCGGCCACATCAGCCGACAGGGCGATCACAGTCTGCGACGATTGCTGGGGCTCGGCGCCATCAATCTGATGCGCCGGGCCAGAGTGAAGCCGGACCAGGCCAGTGCCTGGGCGCAGGGCATCATGGCGCGCAGGCCGTTCAAGGTCGCAACCGTCGCCCAGGCGGCCAGGATCGCAGCATCGCCTGGGCGATGCTGCGATCGGGCGACAACTATTAGGCCGTGGCGGCGCATCCCTGATGCCCGTGCCGCGGAGATTGCCCTATCCGGACCCGATTGTGCTTGCGCCGTGGCGTGCGGGGTCAAGCCTCGCGCAGCGACCGCCAGCGGCGGCTCGAGCTTGACGCCGCACGCCACGGCGAAGCCTCGCTCGGGATCGGATTTGGCCAGGGCAACAATCTCTGTGGCAGCAACACTCAGGCCGCACCGCAAGACCCCTATTGCGCAAGAAGCAAACTGCATCGACGGCAAATTAGTCAGAACCCGAACCAGGACACTCCGCTCTGTCATCGTGCGTTCAGCACGTCGCGATGCTGGGAACCTGGTTCGCGTTACCCATCGGGGCCAGCGGTCTTTCCAGACCGCACCAGCAGGCCGGGACGCTCCAGACCGCTCCGCCGTCACCGCTTTTGCTTCTTGCCTAACAGGGGGCCGTTCATACATGACAGTGTCGGTGTGACTCGCGCTCCAACGATGGTGGATACCAGCACACCGTGGCAGCCGCGCAACGCTGTGGATAGTTCCGCGTCGCATCACCTGACGTAACTTGCTCCGAACCGGACGACTGGTGCACCGATGTGCGTAGCAACTGCTGGAGCCATAGTCGAATGATGTGGCACATCGTCTTTGCTGAGCGCGACGGACGAATTCAATCGCGCGCTGCGCGCTCGCGCGATTCCGCGATTCATGTCGCGTGTGAACTTCTTAGCCAAGACCATGATGTTCGCAGGATTTTGGAGCCGAATGGATTAACCATCGAGCGGCCGGAGCTTGATGAGCATTTTGACGAAGGCAGATTCCCCGGTCTCCGTCGTGCGGCTTGCTCCATCAGTGGCAAGGTGCCCGTTCTCGCCTAATAATTAGACCAGCGCTCTAGAACGGGAGAGAGAAGACGTGGATGCCGGCCTTCGTCGGCATGACGGTTTCTCGGGCGGGCCTTAGGCCCGACCCGGGGGCCATGACGACGGGGGATGCCGCTTGCGAGGCTCCGTTGGACCCGCGATTGATGGCTCGCTGGTAGATGGAGATGCCGTAGCTGTGGTCCGGCGGCATTTCGACCAGACCTTCGTTGCAAACTGGCGCGGCGATCTCGCCTGAAATGGTATCCTACCAGTCCCTCATCAGGAGACCGCCGTGATCGCCGAGTCGATAGGCTTTGTGCTTCGCAACCTTCCCGCCTTCCTTCTGGTGATCGCGCTTCTGGTGGCTGCCTTCCACCGTGGCCGCTGGTCAACGCCTGAGCGGTTCCTGTCGTGGCTCCTGCTGCTGCCCGTGGGCGTGACCGCGCTGTGGGCCGCCGTATTCCATCTGTTTTTCCCGTCCGTCGCGGCCGCGGATATCGGCTGGCAGGTCAGCCCGTTCCAGTTCGAGGTGGGTATGGCGGACCTGGCTATCGGCGCGACTGCATGCGCGTCGTTCTGGTGCAGCCTCCCTTTCAAGGCGGCAGCGGTCTGGACGTCGTCGATCTTCCTGATGGGCGATGCCGTCGGCCACGTTCATCAGATGCTCGCGGCGGGCAATCTCGCGCCTGGCAACGCGGGCGTTCCGTTTTTCATGGACGTAATCTGTCCCGTGCTGGCTATTGCGCTACTGGCAGCGGCATGGCGGCATTACCGGGCTGGCATGCTGCTGCGGAGGAGCGTTTAGACAGTCAGCTGACGAGTCTGATTAGCTCAGGCGTACCTGCACGTAGCTGCCGGGCGCGTCCTCGATCGAGTTCAGCTTGCCATCGCCTGGCGTCCGCGCCGGCACCTGTTCCTTCCCGAGTGCGCTGACCCAGC
>DATDIC010000545.1:0-4862 GCA_036521275.1 Acetobacteraceae bacterium | reverse complement strand
CAGGACCGCGGGCGCAGTTCGAAAGATGCACGCGGAGCAACACTTTCTCCTCGGACCCGATGTTTTTATTTGAAAGACCAGGCCATCACCAAAAGCCGTCAGAAAGGAGCCTGGTATGAATTGCAACTATCATCCCGAAGTTCCCTCGTCCGCCTTTTGCCAGTTTTGCGGCAAACCGCTATGCAAGGATTGCGTGCGTAACGTGGGGGGTTCCGTGTTCTGCGAAGCGTGCCTGACCGAACGGCTGCGCGGAAGCGGCACAGGTGCGCCGGCGCCGATCTTCACCGGTACGCCGCACCCCATGCTGGCCGCCCTGCTGGGCGTGATTCCGGGCGTTGGCGCCATGTACAACGGGCAGTACGCCAAGGCGATTGCGCACGTGCTCATCTTTGCCGTGTTAGCCAGCCTGAGCGACAACTCATCGATCTTCGGATTCCTGGTGGCTGCCTGGGTCGTCTACCAGGTCTTCGACGCTTACCAGACGGCGATGGCCCGGCGTGACGGTCATCCGCTGCCGAATCCCTTCGGCTTGAATGACATCGCGCAACGGCTGGGGATCCATCCCCACCCTGGCATGCCTGGCGTTCCGCCGACGCCACCAGTGCCGCCAGCCGGTGGCGGGGGTTGGCAGTCAGTGAGCGGGCCGGGACAGCAGCAACCCTATTCAGGATTTGTGCCGTCCGCTGGCAGTGCGGGTTATCCACCGATCCCAGGCCAGCCAGGCTATGCAGAGTGGCTGGAGAACGATATTCGACAAAGAAGCGGCGCCGCTCCGGGCCCAGGCCAGCCGGGATACGGCTATGTTCCGGGACAACCCTATCCGCCGATGCCGCCTTTTGCTCAGGGTGGGTATATGGGGGGGCGTGACGTTCCGACGGGCGCGATCATCCTGATCGGGCTGGGCATCCTGTTCCTCTTCGGCTCGCTTGGGCTGCTGCATCACGACTGGATCGCGCATGGATGGCCGCTGCTGATTATCGGGCTCGGGATCTGGATCATCTTCCGCCGCTCACAGAGCTATCCCCCGGCCGTTCCGCCGCCTGATGCATCGTCGATCCACAGTCCGGGACATACGCACGCGACGCCTGCGCAGACGGGGCCCACGGATACGACGGGAGGCACGCGATGAATGAGCGCTGGCTGCTGATCCGGCGTCTGCGCTGGCCTGCCGTCCTATTGATGTTCGGCGTCACGGCGCTGCTGCATGAGTGGCGCATCCTGAGCTTCGGGCAGAGCTGGCCGCTCTACCTGGTGCTCTTCGGGGTGCTGGCGCTGGCCGAGCGCGCCGCCTTCACGATGCCCGATCCCTCGCAGATGCCGCAGCAGTATCCGCCGTATACGGGCAGCTATCCGCCCCCGCAGCCGCCGCCGAGCGGCTGGACAACGCCTTCGTCTCCTGCGTCGGGGGGCACGAGCATCGTGCCCGCGCCGCCGAGCGACATCGAACGCACGGAAGGAGGCCGCTGATGGCTGCCGCCCCTCCGCCCTACACCTCCGGCCCAAACAATCCCGATCCGCGCTGGCAGTGGAAGCAACAACGCCGCGCTGCGAAAGAGCAGTGGCGCGCCCAGCGTGCGTACTACCGCGGCTGGCGGCGGCCCTCCATCGTGCGGCCGATCGTGCTGATCCTCATCGGCGTCGTGGCGCTGATGATCCAGGCCGGCTCCATCAGCGGCTACGAGTTCTGGGACTGGTACATCCACTGGTGGCCGCTGCTGCTGATCGGCCTCGGGCTGGCGCTGCTGGGCGAATGGTACCTGCAGCAGGGCGACCCGTATGGCAGGCGGACCAGCGTTGGCGGACTGGTGTTTCTCATCGTCCTGGTCGCGCTGCTGGGCATGGTGGGCAAGCACGCGATGAACAGCCCCTTCGGGTGGCACTTCTCCGACGACGATGACAACAACTGGAGCATGCACCTGTTCGGGCAGGCGCACGATGCGGACCACCAGTTCGACCAGGCCTTCGGCGCGAATGGCAAGCTGACCATCAACAATCCGCATGGCGATGTCTCGATCTCGCCATCGACGGATGACCGCGTTCACGTAAGCGCGCACGAAACGGTATACACATCGAGCGACCGGGACGCGGACAAACAACTGACGAAGCTGAAGCCGGAGCTGCAGGTGAACGGCAATGAGGCCACGCTGACGACCGTGAACCTCGACCGCGGCAGCGTGGACCTGACTGTCCAGGTGCCGGCGAACACGAGTGTCTCCATGAAGGCAGGCCGCGGCAATGTTGCCGTGAACGGGCTGAACGGCACCATCGGCGTGGATGCGGGACACGGCAACGTGACGCTGAACAAGATCGGCGGCGCCTGCACGGCGCGCATGTCCGGCGGCGACTTCTCCGCGCATGCGCTGACGAACACGCTGTCGGTAAGCGGACGTACAGAGGACGCCAACGTCTCCGACGTGACCGGCAAGGTGACGCTGGATGGCGACTTTCTGGGCGAAGTGGACGTGGCCAAGCTGGGCGGACCGTTGAGCTTCCACTCCAGTCGCACGACGTTCGAGGTGGATCATCTGATCGGCGATCTGACGCTGGACGACAGCGACCTGACGCTGCAGAATGCGAAGGGCCATATCCAGGCAACGACCCGCTCGAAGAACATCACGCTGACCAGGATTGCGGGACCGCTGGACCTAGAAACATCCGATGGCGACATCAACGTGCAACTGACGGGCGGCGACGGCCCGATCAACCTGCGCAATCACAATGGCGCCATCGAGCTGGGCCTGCCTGCCGATCACCTGTTCAACGTGGATGCGAGCGCGCACGATGGCAGCGTGACCAGCGACCTGACGTACACCGGCAAGGTGGAGCGAAGCGATCACTCACTGACCGGCAATACAGGAAACGGTGGAAGTGCGACGCCGGTCGTGCTGGTGTCGGACCATGGAGACGTCAACATCAAACGCGCCGATGCGAATGAGGAAGCTCCTGAAACGCCGGAGACTCCTGAAGCTCCAGAGGCGCCCGGGGATGGTGTCCCGAAACCACCGAAGCCGCCCAAAGCGCCGCATCTGCGTGTGCCGAAGAATGCGCCGGTGCCGCAGGCTACGACGCAGTAGCATCACCGCTTCTAGCGATTAGAGGCTGCTAAATAATTGTCCACCAGCGCAGCGGCACGCTCGATCACCTGCTCCAGCGACAGATTAGTCGAGTCGATGATGACTGCGTCTGGTGCGGGGCGCAGGGGTGAATCGGCGCGGGTGCGGTCGCGGCGGTCTCGCTCGCGGATTTCTTCCAGCACAGTAACGGGAAGCTGGGTTGCGACTGCAGTGCCGACGGTTTGTTCGTAGCGACGCTCACCGCGTTTTTCGGGTGAAGCATCCAGAAAGATTTTCACCGGCGCATGGGGGAAGACGACGGTGCCGATGTCGCGCCCTTCCATGACTACATTGCCCTCTGCGCCGAGCACTTGCTGAAGGCCGACGAGCCAGCGGCGGATGGCCGGGTGCACGCTGACCTCGGAGGCGGCGGCGGTGATCTGCGGAGTACGGAGCTGGCCGGTGACGTCAGCGCCATCGAGCAATACGCGGTTGCCTTCCAAGCGCGGCTCCAGGCGCACCTGCGTGGCGTGGGCGAGCGTTTCGAGCGCGGCGGCATCGCTGGTGGCCACGCGGGTCTGGAGCGCTTTGAGGGCAACGGCGCGATACATGGCGCCGCTTTCGAGATTGAGCAATCCGAAGCGCTGGGCCAGTGCGCGGGCGACGGTGCTCTTCCCTGCACCGGCGGGACCGTCGATTGCCACGATCAAAGGGGCGACAATCAGAGGCTTACGTTCAGCCATCTAGCCTTCGTCTCCTTCGCTGCGGGGTTTGCGCTTCGGCGCTCCTAAGCCGCCAGGACGTTTCGTGGCCGGACGTTTGGCACCGATGGACTTGCTGCGTGGTTTGAAGTCACCGAAGCTTCCCTTGGCGGGCGGGCGGGCGGATGTGCTCGGCCGGGGCTTGCTGCCGCCTGCGCCAAAGCCGCCGGGACGCCGTGGTTTGCCGGAGCTGGTGGTGGTCGAGGTGCGGCCCTTGCCTGCTCCTGCGGGACGCGGCCTGCCGGAGCCTGCACCTGCGGGGCGTGGTTTGCCGAAGGACTTGGCGGGAGCGCCCGGTTTGCGGAAGCCGCCGGGTTTGCGCGGACCTGCAGCGGCGTCCCGTCCTGCTGTCGGACGAGCGGGACGCTCCCCTGCACCGAACGAAGAGCGCGATGCGGGACGCGATGACGGGCGCGGGGAACGCGGGCGGTCGGCAACGTCCCCAGCAGCCGCGGGGCGGTCACCTGCGGGTTTGCGATCGCCGCCCGGTTTGCCGAAGCTGGATTTGCCGAAGCTGGGCTTGCCGAAGCTGGGCTTGCCGGAGCCGGGTTTACCGAATGCGGGTTTGCGGAAGCTGCCGGTGCGGCCTGCGGGCTTGCCGAATCCACCGGGGCGGCTGGGGCGTTGACCGGCAGTGCGGAAGGGCCGGGATTCCCGCTCTGCGCCTTCGGGCCGGGCTTCCGAACTACCCGCCTCAGGCCGTGGCCGGGGTGTGAACTTGCGCTCTGGACGGTCGCCACGGGGAGGACCTCCGGGAGAATACGGGCGCTTGAAGGGGCGATCCCCTTGCGGGCGCGACGCACCTCCACGAAAGGGTGGGCGTGACTCGCCATCGCGACGCGGCGGACGGCTGAAACCACCGGCGCGGCTCGAGCCACCTGGTCGGGCTCCCGCACCGGGACGGGCTGTCGCACTCCCCTCAAAGCGGCGTGGACCGCCTGTGGGGCGATCAGCTTGCGGTTTGCGGAAAGGACGACCTTCTCCGCTGCCAAAACTGCGTTGCGGCCGCTCGTCATCGCGTGGCGGACGCGCGGGGCGGCCCTGGCCG
>DATDIC010000544.1:0-2418 GCA_036521275.1 Acetobacteraceae bacterium | reverse complement strand
ATACCTGTCGGAGTATGACAAGTTCGTTTGCGGACCGTATGCAGCGCGGGGGACGTATCCGCGGTTTTCGCCCAATACGTGCCGGCGGGATGCGTGGCCGCCGGGGGGCGGACTGCCGGGCTCGGACGTGGATTTCATGCGCGAGCAGCATCTGGATGCGAACAACATCGCGTTCGGCGTGCTGGAGCCGCTGCTGAACGCCAATATCGCCCGCAACCATGATGCGGCGGCGGCCTTCTGCACGGCGATGAACGAATGGCAGAAGCAGGCGTACTACGTGCCGGAGCCGCGGCTGCGCGCCTCCATCCTGGTGCCGCAGGACGATGCGGAGGCGTCGGTGAAGGAGATCGAATTGCGCGCGGGGGATCCGGCGTTCGCGCAGATCCAGTTGGGGTCGAAGACGACGGAGCCGCTGGGGCGCAAGCGGTACTGGCCGATCTTCGCGGCCGCACAGGCCAACGGGTTGTCGATCGGGCTGCATATCGGCGGCACGCAGAGCAGCGCGCCGTCGGCCGGCGGATGGCCGCAATTCTATGTCGAGGACCACCATATGCTGGTGCACTCGATGCAGAACCAGGCGGCGAGCCTGATCCTGGAAGGCGTGTTCGAGCAATTCCCCGGCCTGAAGGTGACGCTGATCGAGGGTGGATTCGCGTGGGGGCCATCACTGGCGTGGCGCCTGGATACGCACTGGAAGAAGATGCGCGACGAGGTGCCGCTGAAACGGCTGCCGTCCGAATACATGCGCAGCAACATCTGGTTTGCGACGCAGCCGGTGGAGGAGCCGGAGTATCCCGAAGACCTGCGGCAGGTGTTCGAGTGGATCGGCTGGGACCGGATTGTCTATTCCAGCGACTATCCGCACTGGGATTACGATGATCCTCGGCAGGCGTGGCGGATCAAGCTGACGCCGCAGGAGGAGCGGGCGATCCTGCGCGACAACGCGCTGCAGGTGTATAATTTCCGCTGATCCGGAACGGACGCACGGGCCATGAATGTTGAATTGCATGATTTGCGGGCAGCCGCGCCCGTCAGCTCCAGCCGGCTGGCGATCGCGGATTGCGATCTGCATCTGGGGCCGCGCTCCATGCGCGACCTGTTCCCGTATCTGTCGGAGCGGTGGCGGCGGCATATCGACACGTATGGGATGGCCCATCGGACCGGGTATGCGGGCGGGGCGCCGGCGTTTCCGAAATCGGCGCCGATGGCGGCACGGCGCGATGCATGGCCGCCGGACGGATCGCCGCCCGGCAGCAACCTGGACTTCACGCGGGCGCAGCATCTGGACGCGTTCAATGTCGAGCTGGGGCTGATCAACCCGCCGGTGCCGAGCCAGAACTTCATGAACCTGGACCTGGGCAACGCGGTGTGCCGGGCGATGAACGACTGGCAGATCGAGCACCTGGTGCGGCCGGAGCCGCGGTTGCGGGCGTCGATCACGGTGAATTACGAGGACCCGCCGGCGGCGGCCGCCGAGATCGAGCGGTGTGCCGGGATAGACGGGTTCGGGCACGTGCTGGTGATGAGCCGGACCGCGGAGCCGCTGGGGGCTCGGCGGTATCGCCCGATCTTCGACGCCGCGACCGCGGCGGGCATTCCGGTCGCCATGCACGCGTTCGGGTTTGGCGGGCATCCGGCGACGGGGAGCGGGTGGCCGAGCTTCTACCTGGAAGACATGCTGGCGCATGCGCAGGCGTTTCAGTCGCATCTTTCCAGCATGGTGCTGGAGGGGGTGTTCGAGCGGCTGCCGAGACTGAAATTCGTGATGATCGAGGGCGGGTTCGGCTGGCTGCCGGCACTGGCCTGGCGACTCGATCGGCTGTGGCGGCGGATGCGGGATGAGACGGAGCTGCGGCAGGCGCCGTCGGACTATATTCGTAACCAGGTGTGGCTGACGACGCAGCCGATGGAAGAGCCGCAGCAGCGCGAGCACCTGGGGGATCTCATTGGTTGGCTGGGGTGGGACCGGCTGCTGTACGCGTCGGATTATCCGCATTGGGATTTTGATAATCCGGACCATGCACTGCCGATGGCGGTGGCGGAGACGGATCGGCGGCGGTTCTTCCGGGAGAATGCGCGGGCGGTTTACGGGCGGTAGAAGGCCGGGGCGCTGCCCTGGAGATCACGGCACGCATCCATGCGGCGAAGGGGACAGCCTACCAGTCCTGCATCAACGCATTCCCGCGGCCGGAGATGCTGGTCTCACTCAAGGTCTGACCGGCGTCACTGGCCTATCCGCCGGTGGTGGGTCAGTTTGAGCCGCCCTGAATAAAGTCCTATTGCATCACGCGTGTATCCCGCCGGGCGACATGCCATATTGGAGGCATGGCAACCAAGCGTCTCCCCCGCCCCCGTGACCCGATCGCGCTCGCCAAGCTCATTGGCGATATCGCCACTGGTCAGGTGGTGGATGCTGTG
>DATDIC010000543.1:0-10367 GCA_036521275.1 Acetobacteraceae bacterium | reverse complement strand
GTCCCGGAATTGGTGAAGCGCACGCGGTCGAGGCCAAATCGCCGGCAAACGGCGCCGGCGAAGGCGGGTTCCAGCAGGTTGGAGGCGCCGAAGCTGATGCCGGCGTCGAGCGCACGATCCACGGCGGCGCGGATGACCGGGTGGGAGTGACCATAGAGGCCGGCGGTATATTCGCCGATGAAATCGACATATTCGGCGCCGTCGGCGTCCCAAAGGCGGCAGCCCTTGCCCTTTACCATTGCCACCGGGAACGGGTCGTAGTGCAGCACCGTGCGCGTGTTGCCGCCAGGCATGACGGCTGTGGCCTCGACAAAACGAGCGAAGCTTTTCGGATTGCGGGTGACATACGCTTCCTTGGCGTCCGCCAGGGCAGCGTCGATGTCGGCGTTGAGCAGGGCGGTGTCTGGCAAGGTGTTCTCCCGTTGCGGCAGCGGTGCGGGACGTTATAGACCGAAGTGAACCAACTCAGCCAGGAAGGCCGCGCATGGACCTGAAGGATCACATCCGGGGCATTCCCGATTTTCCCAAGCCGGGTATTCTGTTCTACGACATTTCCACCCTGTTGCGCGACGCCGACGCCTGGCAAGTGGCGATGGGGCGGATGGCGAAGGCGGTGCGCGCTTATCAGCCGGACCTGCTGGCAGGGGTCGAAAGCCGCGGCTTCCTGATCGCGGCGCCGCTGGCGCTAAAACTGGGCTGTGGGTTCGTGATGCTGCGCAAGCGCGGCAAGCTGCCGGGCGAGACGATCGGGTTCGACTACGCGCTGGAATACGGCACCGATCGGATTGAGGTCCAGGCTGACGCGGTGGAACCGGGACAGCGCGTGGTGGTGGTGGATGACTTGCTGGCCACGGGCGGCACCATGGCCGCGGGGATTGCCTTGCTGCGCAGCGTCGGCGCGACGGTGCCGGCCGCGGCCGCGCTGATCGAATTGAGGTTCCTGCACGGGCGGGCGCGGCTTGATGTGCCGTGCGAGGCACTGGTGGCGTACGATCGGTAGTCCGGCGATGCATTCTCTCCGGACTGCGCCTCTTGATTCCTTGGGAGAATGGCGGCGGCGCTCAACGCCCCAGTGCGAATGGCGGCGGCGGAGTTCCTGGCCTGGAACCCGCTGGGTGGCCAGACTTGGCAGTTCGCCGATGGCGAGCCGCAGGCCATGGCGCCGGCCAACCGGCCGCATGGGGCGATCTAGGGCGTGTTCTGTAGTCTGATCAACAACCATCTGACGGAACGCAAGAGTCTCTGCACCGTGATCGTTACGCCCGGTGTGATTCCTCACGTGCAGTTGGACACGAATATGCGCCTGCCCGATCGTGGTGTGACCCGACGATCCGAACGTACAGGAAATTCTGGTGGTTGAGGCGGACAGCGTCGGCGTGGAGTTGTTGCGCCGCAACGTGGACGGGGCCGGGCCCGAAACGGCCGATTGCTGTCCAACCCGGGGAACTTGCGCTCAACAGCCTCGGCCTTCGCGTGATGCAGGCTGAACTCTATCGCACCATGCGGCTGGCGCAGCGGTAAGCAGCCTCGGCTGCCGACAAGTTGCACGGCGAGGGAGACGGATTTCCCGATTGGCGCTGACCGCGGGAGCAGCCCGGTGATAGGCTGGCGCCTCGAAGCATAATGCAGAGGAGGCTCCAAGATGGCACGCGTCGCATTGGTCACCGGCGGCACCCGCGGCATCGGCGCCGCGATCAGCAAAGCACTGAACGCGCAGGACCGCACCGTCGTCGCCAACTATGCCGGCAATGATGCGGCGGCCGACGCGTTCCAGCGAGAAACCGGGACCAAGGTCTTAAAGTTCGACGTCAGCAGCTTCGACGCGTGCAAGGCGGCGGTCGAGTTGATCGCTGCCGAGTTCGGGCCGATCGAGATACTGGTGAACAACGCTGGCATCACCCGTGACGGAACCCTGGCACGGATGAGCCGCGACATGTGGGATGCGGTGGTCGATACCAATCTCGGTTCCTGTTACAACCTGTGCAAGCTGACGTTCGACAGCATGCGGGAGAGGAAATTTGGGCGGATCGTGAATGTGGGCAGCATCAACGGCCAGGCGGGACAATACGGGCAGGTGAACTATGCCGCCGCCAAGTCGGGCATTCACGGATTTACCAAGGCGCTGGCGCAGGAAGGTGCGCGGTATGGAATCACGGTCAACGCGATCGCGCCGGGTTATGTGGATACCGACATGGTGCGCGCGGTACCGGCTGATGTGCTGCAAAAGATCGTGGCGCGCATTCCGGTGGGCCGGCTTGGCCACGCTGAGGATATTGCCCGTGGCGTGGCGTTCCTGACGGCGGATGGGGCAGACTTCATCACCGGCAGCACGCTGTCGATTAACGGCGGGCAGCACATGTACTGACGCCGGCTGTCCAGCCCGGGTGCTTTAGCACGTGCCAAGGCAGGACGTTCTGGCATGGGCACCACACGCGGTCTCGGCAAACACTCCGCCAATGTGTGCGCATCGAGGTGGCGGTAAAAGCTCTCGTGGGCCTCGCCTAGAAGCAGCCACAGGCCGCACTCTGAGGCCAGGGTGCAGTCGCCGCCGTCGGCGCCCCGAGTCAGAGCAGTTCGGGCCTCACCGGCGGAACAGCCAGGCGATCAGCATCAGCAGCAACGATAACGCGACGGAGATGAGGATGCTGGAGCCAAGCGGCGCGAACAGGGTGAACCCGGGACGGCGGATAGTGAGGTCGCCTGGCAGGTGACCCAGCCCGATACGCCCGAGCCAGGGCCATAGGATGCCCGCACCTAACAGGACGAGCCCAGCAATTATAAGAAGCTGCCGCATGCACCAGATACGGGATGTTCTTCCGCCGGTCGCGGACGCAACGCGACCAATGGAAGCTGCGCGACGAGGCGGCGGCGCTCCGAATCCAGGCCGTGGTAGCTCCAGCCCAGCAGACGGCTCAGCACGATCCGGATGAGGGGCGCGGCCAATCGGTTGCGCTGTTCGTAGGATTGGACGACGCCCACAGCCTCGTCGCTGTCGAGAAGACGGTGCACGACGGTGAAATGCCGCGAGCCGATAGTCACTTCCGCGGAACGCGCGGCTTCAATGTTGCGAAGCCAGTCGGCCTTGCGGCCGAACGCGCTCATGACGAGCAGTTCTGGACCATTCTCGCGGTACTCCATGACCTCGAGGACGGTCTCATGGCGCCTCCCGGTGCGGCGGCCGATATGGACTAGCAGGAGGAATCGATGCCCAAGCAGATGTCCGCCGCCGCCGTGATACAGAAGCGTGGGCGCCCGAAACAGCCAGCGCAGAGCAGCGTTCGGCTGGCCCCCGTCAGCCGACCTGGACATCCTCCCAGAAGCCGAATCGCCCGCCGATCTGCTGCATAGATGGGCGCGGCGCCTCATACGACCAAGCCGCACGCGGATGAACCTGGCCATTGATGACGACGTTGTAGAACTGCACGCCATGCGGGCAGGCATTGTCCGAATCGGTCTTCGGGGCCTTCTGCAGCCATTCCATCCTGACGGCGGATGCAGGGAAATACTGGTAGCCGCCATTTTCGATCACGTCGCTGCTGTCAGCGATGACGTGGTCCTGCAACACTGCCTTCATCACCAGTCTCCTTCGCGGGCTCACTGTTTGCCTCGTTACGGCGGCCATATCGCCGCACCCGCAGATCCGCCTGTTCCTTGTGCGCGGCGAAGTTCTCGATCGCGCACAGGCGGGAGCAGTATTCACCGATCATCGCGGATGCTTCAACGCTGACCTCCTGATAGGTAACCGTCTTGAGGAATTTTCCAACCCACAGCCCGCCAGTGTAGCGCGCGGCACGCTTCGTCGGTAGCGTGTGATTGGTGCCGATGACCTTGTCACCGTAGGCAACATTGGTCTCCTTGCCCAGGAATAGGGCACCATAGTTGCGCATGCGGTCGAGGAACCAGCGGGGCTCGCGCGTAAGTACCTGCACGTGTTCGGAGGCGATCCGGTCGGCTTCCTGCGCCAGTTCGTCATCGGTCTCGCACAAGATCACCTGCCCGCAGTCGCGCCAAGCGATGCGCGCGATATCTGCGGTGGGCAATCGGGTGAGCTGGCGCTCGATTTCTGCCTGGATACCGTCGGCGAGCCGGGGCGAAGTGGTGAGCAAAATCGCCGGAGATGTGGGGCCATGCTCGGCCTGACCGAGCAGGTCGGTGGCGCACATCTCAACGTCAGCCGTATCATCGGCAATGATCAGGGTTTCAGTCGGCCCCGCCAGCAGGTCGATGCCGACGCGGCCGAATAGCTGGCGCTTGGACTCGGCCACATAGGCGTTGCCGGGGCCCACCAGCATGTCGACCGGGGCGATCGTGGCGGTACCCAGCGCCATGGCGGCGATCGCCTGCACGCCGCCAAGCAAATAGATCTCATCCGCGCCACCCAGCGCCATCGCCGCGACTGTTGCCGCTGGCGGAACGCCATTCAACGGCGGTGTGCAAGCAATGATCCGCTGCACGCCGGCAACTTTCGCGGTCAGCACGCTCATGTGAGCAGAGGCGACCATCGGATAGCGGCCGCCCGGCACGTAGCAGCCGACACTGCCGACCGGAATGTTCTTGTGGCCGAGCCGCACACCCGGCAGCGTTTCTACCTCGATGTCGCGCAGGGCAGCACGCTGCGCTTCGGCGAAGCGACGCACCTGGGCTTGGGCAAACTTGATGTCCTCGATCACCTGCGGCGACAGGGAGCCGATCAGGTCGTCGATCTGCCCGCGCGTCAAACGAAAGGACGGCGGATCCCAATGATCGAAACGGGCGGACAGTTCGCGGACCGCCGCATCGCCCCGCGCGGCAACATCCTCGACGATGCGTTCCACCGTTTCGCGTATCTTGCGGTCCGCTTCCACCGTCTCCGCATCGGACCGGCCGGGCTTGAGATATCGGATCATTCGCTACTCCGCGGTCCAGCCGCCATCGACCTTCAGCGACGTGCCGGTGATCAGCGCCGCGGCGTCAGAGGCGAGGAATACGACGGCGCCCATCAGGTCCTGCACGGTGCCGAGTCGGCCGAGCTTGATCTTCCGCAGCACCTCCCGATGAAATTCTCCATCGTTCCAGTACGGACGGGTCAGCGCCGTGTCGATATAGGTAGGGCAGATGGCGTTGACACGTATGCCGTGCGGGGCGAGGTCGATCGCCATGGACTTCGTAAGCCCCTCGATCGCGTGCTTGGAGCTGCAATAGACGGTGCGCAATGCGCCGCCGACATGCCCCATCTGCGACGACATATGAATGATCGACCCACGCTTTTCCTCCGCCACCATGCGGCGCACGACCGATTGGGCGGCGAAGAACGCGGCACGGACGTTCAGATCCATGATGGCGTCGAAATCCTCCTGGGTCACATCGAGGAAGGTTCGCGGACGATTGGTGCCGGCATTGTTCACCAGTATGTCGAACGGGGGCTGCGCTTCGATCGCCCGCGTAGTTGCTGCCAGATCGGTAAGGTCCAGGACGAGAACGCCCGCTCTGCCGCCGATTGTGCTGATCTCGTGCGCCGCAGCCTCGATCTGCGCGGCGGTGCGTGCCACCAGCACGACCTCAGCACCAGCCTCCGCGAGCGCGGCCGCGGCAGCGAGCCCGATGCCACGGCCGGCGCCGGTGACGAGCGCCCGGCGACCATCGAGGCGGAAGGACGGAGTTCGCGGAAGCTTCGTGTGAGCTCGTTGCAACGTGTCTGGCTGGTTCATGTCCGACAATCGTGACAGGCTCACGCAAATAAGCAACATGATCGGCGGCTTGTCGCGATGTTGTGGTCATGTGGGTGCAGCGATGATCAAGGGTTGGCATTCATGCTGCCGGACGACCCGAAGTCGGCGGAATGCCGCCTGGTGCAATCCGGTCTGAACTGCGCACAGTGCGTTCTGTCGGATACCAAGCGTCACTGGCCAGCTCGCCCGATCGCGCCACAATGGGTCCGGTGGTACGCTGGGCCACCGAGCTCTGGCAAGGCGAATGGGATGGGGCAGGTCATTGGCGATGTTGATTTCTGCGCGCTTGGCTCGGCCGCGGCACGGCGCGCGCGTGCCGACGAGCAGCGCGCCGCCCTGGTCCAGCGCGAAGCCACCGTGCGCGCCTTCGTCTGCCACGATCCCGATGCGCCCAGCGCGTCGGATCGCCCGCTGGCGGGCGCGCTGATCGGCGTGAAGGACATCATCGCCACGGCTGATTTTCCCACCGCCTATGGCCATGCGGAGGCACCGGGCGAGCGGCGGGAAGACGCGTGGTGCGTCGCGCGGGTGCGGCAGTTGGGGGGGACCATCCTGGGCAAGACGGTCTGCACCGCCTTCGCCTACCCGATGCCCGGGCCGACGACCAACCCGCACGACGCCGGCCGCACGCCGGGCGGGTCTTCCAGCGGGTCGGCCGCCGCGGTGGCCGCGGGGTTTGTCAGTTTCGCGCTTGGCACGCAGACGGCGGGATCCACCGTGCGGCCGGCGGCCTATTGCGGCGTCGTCGGGCTCAAGCCGAGCTTCGGCCTGCTGCCGACCGACGGCATCCAGCCCATCGCCACGACGCTGGACCATGTCGGGATCTTCGCCGCCTCGCCGCGCGATGCGTGGTTCATGACCAGCGCGATGATCCGCACGCCCGAGATCGTCGCGCCGCAGCGGCCACGCCGCCTGCTGCTGCTGCGCTTGCCGCCGGAGCTGCCGCAGCACGATGCTTATCCGGAACGGCTGGCGGCGCTGGCTGCCGCGTTGCGCCAGGATGACATCACGGTTGACGCGATCGACCTGCCATTCCCGGTCGCCGACTTCCGCACGTTGCAACAGCAGCTTTGCTACTGGGAAGCCGCCCGCATCATCATGGTG
This sequence comes from Acetobacteraceae bacterium, assembly GCA_036521275.1. Classification (GTDB taxonomy): domain Bacteria; phylum Pseudomonadota; class Alphaproteobacteria; order Acetobacterales; family Acetobacteraceae; genus DATDIC01. Next base: position 3,555 of record DATDIC010000543.1, on the reverse strand, counting down.
CCGGGATCAGTCCGGCTGGTGCCGGAACTGGTTGCCCTGCTGGCCCCTTATCGCGACGCCGACGGCACCGCCTATGCCGCCGCTCGCCGGCGACGCCAGGCCTATCAGATGCAGTTCGATACGCTCGCCGGCGACTATGACGCAGTGATGATGCCGTCCGCGACCGGCGCCGCTCCGCCGCTGGCGAGCACGGGCGATGCGGTGATGAACCGGTTCTGGACCGCGCTGCACGTACCGGCGATCAACGTGCCGTTCTGGCGGAACGACGCGGCCCTGCCGCTTGGGCTGCAACTGGTCGGCGCGCTGGGCACCGATCGCGCGTTGGCCGCAGTCGCGCAATGGTTCCACCAACGAGCCGACCGCGCGCGATGAATTTCCGTCAGTTCGAAGCGCTGCATTGGATCGGCCGCCTCGGCAGTTTCCACGCCGCCGCGCGCCACCTGCACACATCGCAGCCCGCCATCTCGGCGCGCATCCGCGAGATGGAACAGGAACTCGGCGTCACGCTGTTCGACCGATCGGAGCGAAAGGTCCGCCCGACCCCGAAGGGTCACGAGCTGCTGCGTTATGCCGCGCAGATGATGGCGATCGCGGCCGAGATCAGGCAACGCGTCGGCACGCGGGAGGCGCTCACCGGGCGCGTGCGATTGGGCGTGCCCTCCATCTCGGCCCTGACATGGCTGCCCCGGCTGCTGGAACAGGTGGCGCGCACCTATCCCGGCCTGATTGTCGAGTTCAGTGTCGAATCCAGCGAAGTACTGGCCGAGCAGATGCAGCAAGGCCTGTTGGACGTGGCGGTACTCGCCGGACCTGTGGTGTCGCCGAAGGTGACGGCGGAATCACTCGGGCATGTGGCATTGGCATGGTTATGCAGCCCGCGGCTTGAATTGGCGCCACGCGTGCTGGGTGCTGCCGACATCGCGCTGTGGCCGGTGATCACCGATCGACCCGGATCTCATCTGCATGGCGCCGCGATGGATTGGTTTCGCGCCGAAGGGGTCGAGCCCGCGCGCCACCACGGCTGCTCCAGCCTGCCCACGCGCATCCAGCTCGCGGTGCAGGCGGTCGGCATCGCGTTGGCGTCGCCCTCGGCCGCCAGTCGCGAGCTGTCGCAGGGCACGCTGCGGCTGGTGGAAACGGCGCGGCCGCCACCTTCGCTGGAATATGTGATTGCCTATTCGATGCTCGGGCTGGAGGCGGGCGGGCGCCTGGTTGCCGACATCGCCAAGACCTTGATCGCGCGCAAGCCGGATCTTCAAGCCTATTATTCAGCGATTGGTATCGAGATCGATAACTCAATTTTATCGACTAGCGAGGATTTTGCCGATTTCAACAATTCCGCTTGACCGTTCTGTCGCTGCGTCCTTAGGAATCGTTCGGAAACAACCGCGTCATCTCGTCATTCCCGCGAAAGCGGGAATCCACCACCGCCCGCTGGATTCCCGCTTTCGCGGGAATGACGGTCGATTCGGTTATTTCATGATGAGCCCTTAGCGTCGGTGCGCCGGGAAGGACGCGAGCATCATGTGGAACCGCTTTTGGTGGATCGGCGTGGCACTGGCCGTGCTGGCCACGGTGCCCGCGCACGCCTCCGACATTCGCGTCGGTTACTCGCAGGACGCGTTGACGCTGGACCCGGCCAATCCGGGCAATCGCGACACCGAAACAATCATCCGCAACATGTACGACGGGCTGCTGACGCGTGATGCGCAGATGCGCGTGGTGCCGGAACTGGCGGAGAGCTGGAAGCAGATCGACCCGGTGACCTACGAATTCCACCTGCGCCAGGGCGTCAGCTTCCATGATGGCACGCCAATGACCGCCGAGGATGTGAAGTTCACCTTCGATCGGGTGATGAGCGGCAAGATCGGCGGCATGACCAACCCGCGCAAGGACCTGCTCGGCCCGTTGAAGAGCGTCGACATCGTCGATCCATATACGGTTCGTCTGGTCCTGAGTGCGCCGTGGCCGCTGCTGCCGGCGATGCTGCCATTCCAGGAGATTGTCAGCGAGGCGTTCGTCAAGAAGGTCGGTGACGCCGGCATGGTGACGCAAGAAGACGGCACCGGCGCCTTTCAGCTCAAGGAATGGGTGCGCGGGGACCGCATCGTGATGGATCGTTTCCCCGATTACTACGGCGGCTCGACGGAGATTCCACCGGTCGGGCCGGCAAAGGTCGATCGGGTGATCTACAAGGTCATGCCGGACAATGCCGCGCGCGTGGCCGCTTTGCTGGCGGGCGATCTTGATATCATCAACAACCTGCCGGTCACCGCCATCAACCAGGTGCGGGCCACTTCAGACCCCACGGTCATGACGGTAAACGGCACGCGCACGTTCTTCCTGGCGATCAACAACGACAAGCCGCCGTTCACCGACGTGCGCGTGCGACAGGCCCTCAACCACGCCGTCGATCGCAAGCTGATCATCGCCAAGCTGATGAACGGACTGGCCACACCGCTGAATGGCGTGCTCAGCCCAGATGCATTCGGCTTCGATCCGAACTTGCCGGAGTACAAATACGATCCTGCCCAGGCGAAGGCGCTGCTGGCACAGGCGGGCGCGTCGAACCTGTCGCTGACGCTGGATACGGACGGGGCATCCAAGGACGTCGCCGAAGCCATCGCATCCATGATGTCGCGCAGCGGCATCACCGCGAAGGTGCAGGTGTGGGAGACGGCGGTGATCGTGCCGATCTGGGGCAATGCCGCGAAGCGCAAGGACCATGACCTGTTCCTCACGTCATGGGGCAATGCGTCGCTCGACCCGTCGGACATCATGATGCCGGCGGTCCATGGCGGTGGCCGCGGCAATCGTGCGGGCTATGAAAACAAGGACGTGGACAAGCTGCTCGACCAGGCGGAACTGGAGACGGACCAGGCGAAACGGCAGGCCCTTTACGTGCAGGTGCAGGAGATGGTGCACGATGACGCGCCATGGGTTTTCCTGTGGCTGCCACAGGATGTGTACGGCGTGTCGAAGCGGCTGGTCGGATTCAAGCCGTCCGCCGACGGGAAGATCTACCTGTCCCGGGTGTCGGTGAAGTGATGCCAGACCCTGCGTTCGTCAGTCCCGCCCCCGCCTGCCCTGTCATTCCCGCGAAGGAGTTTGTGAAAGAATCAGAATGCAATGCCGCCGTCGCAGTGCTGGATTCTATTCTGTCGCGATGGCGGTGGCCCAGGGCAATATCGTGCAAAGCGTACGCGGACTTCGGATTCTTTTCGGCTGCTCGGAACGGTTTCCGAACGGGACAAACCGATTTCCTCACAGGCTCGAAGGCGGGAATCCATGCAACCCCCGGAGTTTCACGGGCTCTTGCGTGGATGCCCGCCTTCGCGGGCATGACGGATCTGCGCCGGACTGACGGATCTGCGCGGGCATGACGGATCCGCGATGGCATGACGGATGCTTTGCGGTCATGACGGATGTTTCCTTAGCATGACGGATCTGCGCGATTGACCATGCGCCTGCTGCAACGCCTGCTGCATCTGATCCCGGTACTCCTCGGCACAACCCTCGTCGTCTTCGCCATGAGCGCGGCGACGCCAGGGGACC
>DATDIC010000542.1:0-3152 GCA_036521275.1 Acetobacteraceae bacterium | reverse complement strand
GCGATGAAATCCGGCATGCTGGCGGCGGAGGCGGTCGCGGAGGCGCTAGGCGGCGACCGGCCGGCCCAATTGACGGCTTACCCGGAAAAATTGCGGGCGAGCTGGGTGTGGGAAGAACTCTCCGCGGTCCGCAACATCCGTCCGGCATTTGCTAAATACGGGTTGCTGGGCGGACTGAGCTATGCCGCGATGGACACATACGTATTCCGTGGCAAGGCGCCGTGGACGTTCCATCATGCGCATCCGGACAACGAGACCCTGCTGCCGGCGGACAAGGCACCGAATATCGAGTACCCGAAACCGGACGGGGTGCTGACATTCGATCGGCTGTCCTCGGTCTTCATCAGCAATACGAACCACGAAGAGAACCAGCCGCCGCATCTGCGGCTGCGCGACCCGGAGAAGGCGATCAGCGTCAACTGGGAGCGGTATCGCAGCCCGGAGACGCGCTATTGTCCTGCCGCCGTGTATGAGATCGTGGGCGCCGACGAGGGCCGGCCGGCGTTGCAGATCAACGCGCAGAACTGCGTGCATTGCAAAACCTGCGACATCAAGGACCCGACCCAGAACATCGATTGGGTCACTCCCGAAGGATCGGGGGGGCCGAACTATCCCGGCGGGATGTGACCCCCAGGGATGACCCCCAGGGATGACCCCGGGGGATGTGACCACTGCGTGGCACCCTAAAAAAATCGTGAGCATGGCTTCAAAAAACGATGACTCGACGCTCACGGAATCGTTAGTATCGCAGCCATGCACGAGTCCCGCCCCACCCGCCGAACCCTGATCCTGTCGCTGAGCATCTTGTCAGCCGGCGCCGCCGCTTGTCCCGCTTGGGCAAGTGATCCGACGCCGGGGCTGCCGCCGGCACCGGCGGGGATATATTCGGCGTTCCTGGATGCGCAGTTCGCCAGCAGTCAAGGCGATGAGGCGCTTGCCGCCCAGGAGTACCAACGGGCGCTCATCAGCGCGCCGGCCAATCAGGATCTGCTGCGGCAGGCGCTGATTTCCGCAATCGCGAGCGGCCGGACGGATGCGGTCAGCCTGGCTCGTCGGCTGCCGGGAGATCCATTCGCCGAGATGCTGCTGGCAAACCAGGCCGCCCTTTCCGGGGATTGGCAGGGCGCCTTGCAGCGGTTCGAAGCACTGCCGCAAACCGGGCTTTCACAATTGATCCGCCCGCTGCTCGTGGCCTGGGCGGAGCAAGGTTCAGGGCAGACCGATAGCGCGCTGGCCGGGCTTGAGCCGTTGCTGAACGACGCACATTTCCGCGCCGCGTTCGCGGTGCATGCCGCGATGATCGCCGACCAGGCAGGGCGTACGTCGGAGGCGGCGCGGCTGTATGCAGCAGCGGCACAGAACCAGGATTTCCGCAGCTTGCAGACCTCGGAAATCCTCGCCAGCTTCGCGGCGCGCCAAGGTCGCGCGGCCGAGGCCCTTCACACATTGAGCGCCGCAGCCCAGTCCGCCCCGATACTGCGCATTGCCCTGCCGGCGCTCGCCGCCCGCGTGCGGCAAGCGCCGGTCGCCACGCCGCTGGACGGGATTGCCCAAGCCTATCTCGACCTTGGATCGGCGCTGCAACAGGACAACCAGGATCAGTTTGCAATGATCCTTGTCCAGCTAGCGCTGAACGCGAAGCCCGACTTTACCGCGGCCAGGATGCTTGGCGCCGACCTGCTCGACGTCGGCCGCGTCCCCGAAGGCGCCTTGCAGATGCTGGCGCCGATCGGGAACGACGACCCGCTGTCTGCCGTCATCGCCCTCCGTCGCGCGGAGATCGAGGGCCAGCTCGGCAACCAGCCGGAGGCGCTGCAGCAGCTTCAAGCGCTGTCGGTGGCGTATCCGGACAGTTCGCTGCCCGACGCCGAGGCGGGAGACATTCTGCGCATGAAATCCGATTTCCCGGCGGCGGCGGCGGCGTATGGCCGGGCGATCGCCCGCATTTCCGCGCCGTCCGCGGTTGACTGGCCGCTGTTCTATGATCGCGGCATCGCCTTCGAACAATCGAACGATTGGCCGCGGGCGGAGGCTGATTTCCGCATGGCGCTCCGGCTCGCGCCGGGCCAAGCGGTGGTACTGAACTACCTTGGGTATAGTTGGGCCGATCGCGGCGAACATCTGAGCGATGCCCGCCACATGATCGAGAGCGCGGTCAGCCAGCGTCCCGAGGATGGGGCTGTGGTGGACAGCCTCGGTTGGGTGATGTTGCGGCAGGGTGATGTCGGGGACGCGGTGCGCACGCTGGAGCGGGCCACGGAGCTAGAGCCGGAAGACGCCACGATCAACGGCCATCTGGGAGACGCGTACTGGGCCGCCGGCCGCAAGATGGAAGCAACCTATCAGTGGCGCCGGGCGCTGACGCTCAATCCGCTGCCCGCCGACGCCGCGCGGCTGGAGGCGAAGCTGCACGAGACCACGGCGCAGGCAGCCATGCAGGAACGCCACATCCCCTGACCGACCCCCTTGTGCGGGAGACGGCGCCCGCCAAGGTGAACCTTTACCTGCACGTCACCGGCCGGCGTGCCGACGGGTTCCATTTGCTCGACAGCCTGGTGGTGTTTCCGCGTGTCGGTGATCTTGTTCAGGCAGCTTCCGCCGAAGAGCTATCGTTGTCGGTGGAGGGGCCGTTTGCCGGGGCGCTCTCCGGCGGCGACAATCTTGTGCTCCGTGCGGCCCGGAGCCTGGCGACCCGCGTCGGTGTCAGGACCGGCGCCAGGATGGTGTTGACGAAGAACCTGCCGGTTGCCTCGGGGATCGGTGGCGGTTCGGCTGATGCTGCGGCGGCGCTCCGCCTGCTGTCGCGGCTGTGGCATGTTTCGCCGGAAACGGTCGATCTGCCGGCGGTGGCACTGTCGCTGGGCGCCGATGTGCCGGTTTGTCTGCGCAGCCGCCCGCTGCGCATGCGTGGTATCGGCGAGGACCTGGCCGAAGCCCCTGCCCTGCCCGCCTGTGGCATCGTGCTGGTCAATCCAGGAGTTCCGGTTGCCACCGCCGACGTGTTCCGTGCGCGCCAGGGACATTTCTCGGCGAGCGCGGAGTTGCCGGCGATGTGGCACAGCGCGACGGCGATGGCCCGGCAGCTCGCGCAACTAAGCAACGACCTGGAAGCCGCAGCGCTGGTATTGTGTCCGGCAATCGGAACCGTGCTT
>DATDIC010000541.1:0-7574 GCA_036521275.1 Acetobacteraceae bacterium | reverse complement strand
CGGAAGCTGGTGAAGTCATGGCGGCCCAGCAGCAGGTGCGCGGCATCCTGCATCGCCGCCGCGTCCAGCGTCCGCGAGACGTGCCATGCGCGGCCTGCCAGCAGGGCCGGCCGCGCACGCCGGTTCAGGATCAGATAGCGGTAACGGCGGCGAATGGCGGAAAACCGCGCGTTCCAACCGTCCGGCGCCGGTACCGTCCGCAGAATCACGACCGGATGCGGCTTCAGGTGGTAGTTCAGCGCTTCCCGGAGCCGCACGGCACTGATCTCGCGACCGAGGGCGATTTCCGCCACCTGGCCGGCCGCATGCACGCCGGCATCGGTCCGCCCGGCGACCACGCTGGATACGTCGGCGCCATGATTGAGGCGAGCCGCCGCTTCCTCCAGCACCTGTTGCACTGATAGCCCGTTCGCCTGCCGCTGCCAGCCGGCGAATGGCGCCCCGTCATATTCCAGCAGCAGCGCCCATCGGGGCATCAGCCCAGGCGAGTGCCAGGCGGCACCGGGTGGCCGCGCAGAAAACTCGCCGCGTCCAGTGCTCCTCGGCCGGCAAGCTGGACCCGCGTCAGGCGCAAGGCGCCGGCGCCGCCCGCCGCGTCGGCGCCGCACCCAACCAGCAGTGCGTCATCCAGCACGGTGCCTGGCTGGCCGGCTCCTGGTTCCGGCTGTGCCGAAAGGATTTTCAGGGTCGATGCGCCAATGCGGGTGAAGCTGCCGGGCCAGGGATCGAACGCGCGTACCTGCCGGTCAAGCCGCGCAGCCTCATGGTTCCAGTCGATCCGTCCATCGTCCCGGCTCAGCCGCGCGGCATAGGTTGCCCCCTCCGACGGCTGCGGAACCGACTCCGGCTGTTCCGCCAATGCCCGCACCACCAGCCCGGCTCCCAACCCGGCGAGCACGTCGTGCAACATCGCCGATGTGGCACGCGGCGGAATGGGAACGGACTCGGCCAGCAGGATCGGACCGGTATCCAGCCCGGCATCCATCTGCATGATGGTCACCCCGGTCTGTGTGTCGCCCGCCAGCACGGCGGCCTGGATCGGCGCCGCCCCGCGCCAGCGGGGCAGCAGGCTGGCATGGACGTTCAGGCAACCGCGGCGCGGTGCGTCCAGCATCGGCTGCGGCAGGATCAGCCCGTAGGCGGCGACCACCGCCGCATCCAGCGCCAGCGCCGCGAACTTCGTCTGCGCCGCCATATCTCCACGTAACCGCGTGGGCGAGCGTACCGGCAATCCCAGCCGCTCGGCCGCCACCTGGACCGCGCATGGCTGTGTCCGATAACCGCGTCCGGCCGGGCGAGGCGGCTGGCAATAGACCGCCGCGACCACGTGGCCAGCCGCATGCAGCGCCAGCAGCGCCGGCACCGCGAAATCCGGACTGCCCATGAATGCCAGCCGCATGGACGAACCTACGCCGCCGCGTTGTCGCGTTTCTGCCGCATCTCCTTGGCAAGCCGCCGCAGGATCATGTTGCGCTTCAGGCTCGACAGGTGATCGACGAACAGCACGCCATCCAGGTGGTCGATCTCATGCTGCAGGCACGCCGCGAGCAGCCCGTCAGCCTCGATCTCCTGGCGGACCCCCATCTGGTCGAAGTAGCGGATCCTGACATGCGCCGGACGGGTGATGTCGGCATATTGCCCCGGCAGCGACAGGCAGCCTTCCTCGCGCGTTGCCAGCTCCTCGCTGGCGGCCATCACTTCGGGATTCACTAGGATAAGTGGGGCCGGTCTGTTGTCCGGCATCAGGTCCACCACCGTCAGCCGCAACCCGACCCCGACCTGCGGCGCCGCCAGTCCAATACCGGGTGCCCTGTACATTGTCGCCAGCATGCGCGGAACCAGTTCTCGCACCTGCGCCTCATCCTGCTTTCCGACCGGCCGGGCGCGTGTCTTCAGCGCCGGATCGGGGGCAATCAGAATCGGCAACAACTGGCTCCTTGTCTCGCTCATGGTCCGGCATGTAGCTCCTGGATCGGTCTCGATCAACGCAAAGCCGCCCGGAGTTCCGCCCCCGTTTCCCGCCGACTTTCCCCCCTTGCAAGCGACAAGCTGATTGCCAAGATGTTCCGTGTCGGGATGCCGAACGTGGGTCCCGGCGCCACGCCCCGCTCGCTTGGAGGAGGCCATGACTACCCGCCTGTTCACCTCGCCGATGTTCCTCGGCTTCGATCATCTCGAACAGATGCTCGAACGCGCGTCGAAGAGCTCGGCCGATGGATATCCACCCTATAATATCGAGCAAACCGGCCCCAGTGGGCTGCGTATCACGCTCGCTGTAGCCGGATTCACCATGGATGAGCTGCAGATTACGCAGGAAGACAATCAGCTCGTGATCCGCGGACGCCAGGCGGATGACACCCAGGATCGGGTGTTCCTGCATCGTGGCATCGCCGCGCGGCAGTTCCAGCGGGCATTCGTGCTAGCCGAAGGCATCGAAGTGCGAGGTGCATGGCTGGACAGCGGCCTGCTGCATATCGACCTCGCCCGTCCGCAACCCGAGCTGAGGGTGAAGACCATCGAAATCCGCAATTCCGGCGAGGGCCGGCGTTCCGGCAATGGCCACGCGGCGGTGGTCGACGGCAAGGCAGAGAAGGCCTGAGATTCGACGCCACGGAGTGAAACGGTCGGCTTAACAATGCGACGACAGAGCGACGGCGCTGCAAAACGCGGGCTGCCGCAAGGAGATGGAAGATGAACGTGAATCCAAATGGATCGGGCGATCAAGGCAATGGAGCCCCCGGCGGGGTCATCGTGGATATCCGGCATCTGTCAGAGGCCCAGCTTGCCCAGCTCGGCATGGCACAGATCGCTTATGTCCGTCCGGTGACTGTCAATGGGGAGGCTGGGTTCGCGATCCACGCCGCCGATGGCACCCCGATGGCTGTTGCTGGCGACCGCGACATGGCGATTGCCGCCATCCTTCAGCATGAGATGGTGCCGGTCACCGTCCACTGAGCTTCGCCGCCGGACCCCGGCGGCCCTCGGATTTTGCGCGGCAAGTCGCGTTGCGCTGGCGGCCGCGCGGGCCTTGCCGCATCGCGGAGCCCGCGCGTTTCGCCGCAGCCGGCAGGTATGTTATCAAAGCGATGGCCTGCATGGGCGCGAGAAGCTGCTGACCGATGATCTGGCTTGTCCTCGGCGGATTTACACTGTTCCTGCTGCTTGGCGGGCTTCGCGCCTTCGAGCGGGCATCCGTTACGACAATCAAGTCATTTCTGCTTTGGGTGCTCGCCCTTGGAGGAATCAGCCTTGCGCTTATGCTGGTGCTCACCGGTCGCGAAGGGGTCGCCCTGGCTGCGCTCACCTTCGCCGGCCCGGTGATCTGGAACCGGTTCCGCGCCTCTCATTGGGCGGCTGCGTTCTCGCCCGGCGCGGCGGCTCCGCCGCCGCCCTCCGGCGGCCCGATGTCCCGCGACGATGCCTATCAGATACTCGGATTGAACCCAGGCGCGACGGAGGCCGAGATCCGCGCGGCTCATCGCCGGCTGATGCGTGCGGCCCATCCGGACACCGGTGGCTCCGACTGGCTCGCCGCGCGCATCAATCAGGCGCGTGACGTCCTGCTCGGTCCGGCGCGGAGCCGTACCCGCCGGTGGTCCTGAGCATCTCACGGCAAGTTGCGCCCCAGGAAAGGCTCGATCATGGCCTGATGTGGGAGATTCATTTCTCCCGGCGTGCGGGAGAGGTCGGATCGCGCAGCGACCCGGGTGAAAGCGCCGCCAGCCACCCGGGTCGTGCGGGACTTGCTCATGTCCTCGTCTCATTGCTCATCGCACAGGAACCCTGACACGATGAAACCGCTGCTGAAGGCTGTGCTGCCGGTCGCTGGCCTGGGCACCCGATTCCTTCCTGCCACCAAGGCGGTGGCAAAGGAAATGCTCCCCGTGGTGGACAAACCATTGATTCAATATGCGATTGAAGAGGCTCGTGCCGCCGGCATCGAACAATTCTGCATGGTGACCGGACGCGGCAAGACTGCCCTGGTGGAGCATTTCGATATCGCTTTCGAGCTCGAAGCCACACTGCGCGAGCGCGATAAGCAGGATGCATTCGAGCTCCTGAAGGGCTCCCAGGTCGAGCCCGGATCGATGGTCACCGTTCGTCAGCAAATACCGCTCGGTCTTGGTCATGCGATCTGGTGCGCCCGCGCGTTCATCGGTGACGATCCGTTCGCCATCCTGCTCCCGGATGATCTGATCCTCTCTGACACGCCGTGCCTGAAACAGCTCGCCGATGCGTATGCCGACACCGGCGGCAATGTAGTCGCAGTTGTGGAGGTGCCTCGCGACCAGACCAACCGCTATGGCATCCTGCGCACCGGCCGTGACGATGGGCGTCTGGTCGAGGTGCTGGGGCTGGTGGAAAAGCCGGCTCCCGAGGAAGCGCCCTCCAACCTCTCGATCATTGGCCGCTACGTGCTGATGCCGGAGGTCATCACCGAACTGGCGCAGACGAAGCGCGGTGCCGGCAACGAAGTGCAGCTCACGGACGGCATGGCGAAGCTGATCGGCCGGCAGCCGTTCCACGGCCTGCGCTACGAGGGCCGACGCTTCGACTGCGGCGACAAGATAGGCTTCCTAGAAGCGCAGATCGCATTCGCGCTGAAACGGGACGATCTCGGTCCGGCGGTCCGCGCGTTCATCCAGACTTATTGCCGATAAGGACAGATCCCATGGGGTTCTCGCACCGTTTCGACCCGACCGTGCTGCGCGAATACGATATCCGCGGCATCGTTGGGCAAACCCTGAAGCCCACGGACGCATTCGCGATCGGCCGGACCTTCGGCAGCCTGATTGCCGGAGCCGGGAAGCGGGTGGCGGTCGGCTATGACGGGCGTCTGTCGAGCCCCGAGCTGGAGAATACGCTTGTTGAAGGACTGGTCGCCTGCGGGCTGGATGTGCTGCGGGTCGGGCGCGGGCCGACGCCGATGCTGTATTACGCCGCCACCACGCTGGAAACCGATGGCGCCGTAATGGTCACCGGCAGCCACAACCCGCCAGATTATAACGGCTTCAAGATGATGCTCGGCCGCAAGCCGTTCTATGGCCAGCAGATACGCGATCTGGGTGCGAAAGCGGCGGCCGGCGACGTGGTGGCGGAAGCGGCCGGCACCGAACAGACCATCGATCTACGGGATGCCTATGTGTCCCGCCTGTTGACCGACTGGGATGGTGGCGATCGCAACCTGACCGCCGTCTGGGACAACGGCAACGGCGCCGCCGGCGAGGTTCTCGGCAAGCTTGTCGCCGCCCTGCCTGGCAAGCACATCGTGCTGAACGGAGAGATCGACGGACGTTTCCCGGCACATCATCCCGATCCCACCGTGCCGAAAAATCTGGAACAGCTTCAGGCCGAGGTGCTGGCGCGCCGCGCCGATGTCGGCATTGCGCTGGATGGAGACGCCGATCGCATCGGGCTGGTCGATGACAGCGGACATATACTGTTCGGCGATCAGTTGATGGTCGTGCTGGCACGCGATGTTCTGCGCAATCACCCCGGCGCGACGATCATCGCCGACGTGAAAGCCAGCCAGGTGCTGTTCGATGAAGTCGCGCGCGCCGGCGGCAACCCCGAGATGTACAAAACCGGCCACAGCCTGATCAAGGCACGGATGGCGGAAACCGGCGCTCCACTCGCCGGCGAGATGTCGGGGCATATTTTTTTCGCCGATCGCTGGTACGGCTTCGACGACGCGCTGTACGCCGCGGTTCGCCTGCTTGGGATCATCGCGCGGCTGGACGGCAAGCTGTCCCAGGTTCGCAGCGCGCTGCCGCAGGTCGTCAACACGCCCGAACTGCGGTTCGACTGCCCGGAGGAGCGCAAGTTCAGGGTGATCGAGGAAGTTGCGAAACGCCTGCGCCGAGAAAATGCGAAGGTCTCCGAAATCGACGGCGTGCGTGTGCTGACCCCGGACGGATGGTGGCTGTTGCGCGCGTCCAACACGCAGGCCGTGCTGGTGGCACGCGCCGAGGCAACGAGCGCCGAAGGGCTGGAGCGATTGAAGTCCGATCTGGTCCGGCATTTGGAGGCGAGCGGGTTATCGGCGCCCGATTTTTCCGGCGCCCATGCTGGGCACTGACCGAAGCTTCAGCCGCCACCTGCGAACGCCGGCATATCTGTCAGCGCAGCGCGCAGGGCTGCGGCCGCCTCCTGTGCGAACACGCCACGCCGCAGGAACAGATCGATCAGCACCAGATTGACATTGAACTTGAAGGCGTCCGTATCACGGACCGTGTCGACCACGCGCTGCAACGGCCATAGCTGGAACCATTCAATCTCGCCATCGCCCGGCACCGGCTGGACCCCATTCGGCAGCACGAGATCGTAGCAGTGCAGCAGATCGCGGCGCAGCCCTTCCGGCCGCTCCATGACGTAACGAATAGTCCCGGCATGCACGGCTGTTCCTGCCAATTCCGGCGCAACGCCGGCTTCCTCTTTAGCCTCTTTCCTGAGTGTCGCAGCCGGGGTCAGCCCGGCCGGCACGCCGCCGGCAACGAGGTGATCGAGCTTGCCGGGGTCCAGCGGCCGATCCGCCGATCGCCGGCCGACCCACAGGCGGAGCCCGTCGCGGTCCTCCACCAGCCCGTTCACATGTGCGCCGACCGCCTCGATCCCGAACACCGGCAGTGCCCCGCGGTCGATCACCGCCAGGGCCGGGCCGTCCGGCTCGGCACGCACGTCGAACTGCTCATTGCGCCAGCGGAACACGCCTTGCTGCGACAAGGCCTGTGCCATCGCCGGCAGGGCAGGGGGGTCCTCCAGCCTGACTCCGTCCGCACCTGAAGCGACGCGCGGAAATCGCGCCAGAGTCGCGGTGAGTTCGGCGCGTACCCAGCCGACCGGCTGATCGCCCAGCCAGAACCGCTTGCGTCCATCCGGCAGGACGACGTTGCGGCAATTGTTCACGTGACGCAGGAATCCGCTGATGTCCTGTTGCACGATCCGGTCCTGCCTTCCTTTCTTGGGGCCCAGGTGCCACATCCGGGAGCATGGCACGATCCCCTACCGTTGATCTGGCTCTTGGGGCGCCACGGGGCACGATGAGCACCATTCGCTCTCTGCTGCCTTACCTGTGGCCGAAGAACGACCCTGCCAACCGCTGCCGCGTCGTCATCGCGGCGATATTCCTGGTCCTGGCCAAAGGCGCCACCGTCCTGGTGCCGATCGTCTATGGTCGTGCGGTCGACGCATTGGCCCCAAAGGGCCACCCGCTCCCGGGCGGCCTGCTGGCCATTCCTGCCGCATTGATCGTCTCCTACGGGCTGCTGCGCATCGGCTCCCAGGGGTTCGGTGAGTTGCGCGACGCCGTTTTCGCTGCGGTGCAGCAGCGTGCCGCACGAAAACTGGCCTTGCAGACTTTTGAGCATCTGCACGCCCTGTCGCTGCGCTTCCATCTCGACCGCCAGACCGGTGGCTTGTCGCGTGTGATCGACCGCGGCACCACTGGCATTCAGACCGTCCTGCGGTTGGCGATCTTCAACGTCATCCCGACTCTGTTCGAAATGCTGATGGTCACGGCCATCATCTGGGGCCTGTTCGACTGGCGGTTTGCGCTGTTGACCCTGGCTGCGGTC
>DATDIC010000540.1:0-2414 GCA_036521275.1 Acetobacteraceae bacterium | reverse complement strand
CCGAGCGCGTCCAGAACCACGGCATCGACGATGCCGCGCGAGCCGGGGCCGCCGGAGGCGGCGACCGCCAGGAAATCGGATTCCCGAGCCAGGTCCGCCAGCCGCGGGTGATGGCGGTATGTCACGTCCTCCACCGCCTGCAGGTTCGTGTAGGCGATTGCCATTCCAAACCCTTCGGCGCGGCGCGCGATCGCTCGGCCGACCCGGCCCAGTCCGACGATGCCCAACCGCTTGCCGCTCACTTTGGTTCCGAGCGGCATGGTCCCCTCCGGCCAGCGCCGCTCGCGCACGAACTGGTCGCCGCGGCAGATCCGGCGCGCCACCGCCAGCATCAAGGCAATCGCCATGTCGGCCACGTCATCGGTCAGCACATCCGGGGTGGTGGTGACGCGCACGCCGCGCGTCCGTGCCCGGTCCAGATCGACCGCATCGGTGCCGATGCCGTTGATCGCGATGATCTCCAGAGCCGGCAGCGCATCGACCAGCTCGTTGCCCGCGCCCGAGCGGCCGCCGGTGACGATGGCCCGGATGCGCGAGCCGACCTGCGCCACCAGCGCCGCCGGATCAGCCTGCTGGAACAGCCGGTGCACCTGATAGGCCGCATCCAGCCGCGCCTCCACCTCCGGCATCATCGGCTCGATCAGCAGGATTTCCGGATTCATATGCGTCCTCCTGGCGCAGGCTTGCGTTTCGGTGCCAGCACCGATCGCCAATGTCCAGGCGGCCAGTGTAGTGCGGACAGCGCAGGAGGTCCCGATGCCGAGCGAGCGGATGGGCGGCGGTCGATGGGCGCGGCTGGTGCCGGTCGCGTTCATCACCTACAGCCTGGCCTATGTAGACCGGGCCAATTACAGCATCGGTTCGGCGGCCGGGCTGGGCAAGGACCTCGGCATCACCGGCCAGCAGGACGCGCTGCTGGGCGCGCTGTTTTTCCTCGGCTATTTTCTGTTCCAGATTCCCGGCGCCTGGTACGCGGAATCCCGCAGCGCCAAGCGGCTGATTTTCTGGAGCCTGCTGCTCTGGGGCGTGCTGGCGGCACTGACCGGCATCCTCACCGACATCCACCTGCTCTATCTGGACCGGTTCCTGCTCGGCATCGCCGAGAGCGTGGTGCTGCCGGGCATGCTGATCTTCCTGAGCCACTGGTTCACGCGCTCCGAGCGTTCGCGGGCCAACGCGTTCTTGATCCTGGGCAACCCGGTGACGGTGCTGTGGATGTCCGTCGTGTCCGGGTATCTGGTGCATGCGGTCGGCTGGCGCGGCATGTTCATCGCCGAGGGCGTCCCGGCGCTGATCTGGGCGTTCTGCTGGTGGCGGCTGGTGCAGGATACCCCGGCGCAGGCGGCTTGGCTCGATCCGGCGGAGCGCGCCGCGCTGGAGGCGAGGCTGCACGAGGAGCAGCAGGCGTTGAAGCCGGTGCGCAACTACGGCGAGGCGTTCCGCTCACCGCTGGTGGTCGTACTGGCGGCGCAATATTTCTGCTGGAGCATCGGGGTCTATGGGTTCGTGATCTGGCTGCCTTCGATGCTGCGCGCGGGCAGCTCGGTCGGCATCGTGGAGGTAGGGTGGCTGTCGGCGGCACCCTATTTGCTGGCCACGCTGCTGATGGTGGCGGTCTCGTATTTCTCCGACCGGTCGGGCCGGCGGCGGCCATTCGTCTGGCCGTTCCTGGTCGTCGGCGCGGTGGCGTTCCTGGGCTCGTACCTGCTCGGGCGCGCGAGCTTCTGGCCGGGCTTCGTGCTGCTGGTGGTGGCGGGCGGGGCGATGTACGCGCCGTACGGGCCGTTCTTCGCGTGGATTCCCGAGGCGCTGCCGCGCAACGTCGCCGGCGGTGCGATCGCGCTGATCAACAGTTGCGGGGCGCTGGGCTCGTTCGTCGGGTCCTATGCGGTGGGATGGCTGAACGCGGCGACCGGCGGGCCGGACCTGTCGTACCTGACGATGGCGGGGGCACTGCTGCTCAGCGGGCTGCTGACGCTGATGGTGCGAGAGGCAGTGCCTGGGGGCGCGCAGCGGCCGGCCGGAGCGGTCAGCGATTGACGACCCCCTATAGGGTCAGCCCGCGCCAGGCCGCCGCCAGCGCTCCCTCGGCGACCAAGGCGCCGCCGGTGACGCGATTGACCGCGCGCTGCGCCCGTGGTGCCCGGATGAATCGCCGCAGGCTGCCGGCGAAGATCGAATAGCTGCCATCGACCACCGCACCGCACACGAGCACGCTCCCCAGCATCGGCACGAGTTGGGGCAGCAATGGCGCGCGCGGGTCCATGAACTGCGGCACGAATACCATGAAGAACAGCACCGATTTCGGATTGAGCACCGTGGTCAGGTAGGCGTACAGGAACACCCGCCACACCGGCCGGATCGAGGCGCCGGGTTCGCTCACCGGCGGCACCGGCGGGGCGCGCCAAAGCTTC
>DATDIC010000539.1:0-2677 GCA_036521275.1 Acetobacteraceae bacterium | reverse complement strand
CCTCGGTGTGATCGCGTTATGCATCTGGCCGATCGCGTTGCTGCTGCCGCGTGTGCGCAAAGGGGCCGCGCCAGCGCACTGAATATCCCGCAAAGCGTAATGCTGTCTCTGGCGTCCTACCGCAGCGCCGCGTGCGCCGTCTCCGGCATCTGCCAGATCACCAGAAAACTCACCGCCGACCCGGCCATCACGTAATACGCCGGTGCCATCGGGGTACCGGTGATCGAGATCAGCCAGGTGGCGATGAACGGCGCAAAGCCGCCGAAGATCGCCACCGCCAGCGCATAGGACGGCGTCATCCACGAAGAACGGCCGATGGTGTGGAACATCTCCGCAATGGCCGCCGGTCCGGCGCCGGAAAACAGCGCGATGGCAGCGCCGAACAGCGCCTGGATCAGTACCAGAACGGCGAAGCCGGGCTGGCCGAGGATCACCGAGAACAGCGGCAGGGTCAGCACCACGAAGAAGGCGCATGACGCGAGCAACAAAGGCTTCCGCCCCACGCGATCCGACAAGCCACCGAACAACGGGATCAGCAGCGTCAGCACCAGGACGCAGACCGTGTTCGACCACAGTGCCTGCGCCGCCGACATACCGGCATGCTGCCGGGTGAAGGTCGGCATGTAGGACAAAAGAATATAGAATGCGACGGTCCAGTGGATGGTAAAGCCGAATGCACGCAACGCTGGCCGGAAGCTGTCCTCTGTCGCTTCCACGGGGTGCTCCGTGGCAGCGCGATAGACCGGCGTCTCATCCACGTTGCGCCGCAGGTAGCTGCCGACCAGCGCTAGCAGGATGCCGAGCAGGAAGGGGATGCGCCAACCCCAGGCAGAGAGCGCGGCGGGATCGAGGATCGAGGTGAACAATGCGCCAGTGGCGGAACCGAGTACCAGGCTGAGCGCGATCGAGGCCTGCTGGAAACTGGCGTACCAGCCGCGGTGTCCGGACGGCGCCCACTCCGCCATGAATGCAGTCGAGCCACCCCACTCTCCGCCGGCCGAGAACCCCTGGATCAACCGCGCCACCACGAGCAATACCGGCGCTGCCAGGCCGATGCTCGCATAGCCCGGCAGTACGCCGACCATGACCGTGCCGAACGCCATCGTCATGATGGTGAGAGTTAGTGCTGCCTTGCGTCCATGCGTGTCGCCGAAGCGCCCAATGACGATGCCGCCCAGCGGGCGCATCAGGAAGCCGACGCCGAACACCGCAAAGGATGACAGCAGAACAGCGGTATGATTGGTGCCAGGGAAAAAGGTCTGACCGATCGTCGCGGCGAAGAACAGTAGACGCCGAAATCATACCACTCCAGCACGTTGCCGATCGCCGCAGCGAATACTGCCTTGCGGGTCTCCTGCGCGGCTGGCGCCACGCGCCCTGTGGCCGCATCCGTGACGCTAATGCCCGTCCCTCTTCTGCCGGTGCGAACGCCGGCATGGCGTTCGAGTTCTTCCGTTGCAAATATGGCGGCGAGCGTTCCAGGCCTGTCAAGGCGCCAGCCGTGCAGACGAGCCCATCACTCGCGGCCGGCGCGACCGAAATCCTGTACCGGACGGCGCGCGGCGTCCCAGTGGGAGTGCATGCGCAACGATCAGCTATACGTGATCAACGATCCCCCTGCGTGATCCGTGACGATCGCGAAGTCCGACTGGCTGAACGATCCCGCCATGACGAAACTCGTTTTAATCGTGCCCGATACCAGCGTGACCGCGGTATTCGCCCCGCTCGCGGCGGCCGTCAGGTGCGCGGTGCCTGGAACCAGATCGGTGATGTCGATCTGGTCGGTGGCAACGAAGTTCCGGATCGTATCACCATTCAAACCGGAGGCGGTACCGTCGAACGTATCGGACCCGCCGGCATAGCCGGTCAGCGTGTCGGTGCCGGTGCCGCCAGTCAGTGTCTGGTGCGTGGCGCCCGCCGTGATCGTGTCGTTGCCGGCGCCGGCTACCGCATTGATGAACTGCAGCGGGCTTAGCGTCAGATTGGTTGCTGCATCCAGCTTCACGGTCAGCGACGCAGCTGCACTGCCTCCCGTTTCGCTGTTCAGGGTCACCGTGCCGCCCGAGGTGATTTCCAGTTCGCTGCCCGTGCCAAGGCCACTGACCCGCGCGCCGGCGATCGCCGCGGTCGCCATGACACGCTCATTGGCCCCGCCCGAGATGACAGCCTGGCTGGCCGCATCGAGCGTAATCGTATCGCCGCCCACGGTGCTGCCGGCGACCTGCAGACCCGCCGTGCTGTTGGCGGTAAACGCGGTCTTCGCCACAAGCCGCACGGCGGAGACGGCCAAGATCGTCCTGCCCATTGCCACGGTGCCGCCACCGGTGACCTCCAGGAGATTGGTGCCGCTGCCGCCGTGGATGGTCGTGCCGCTGGTTGGGCCGGTGGTTGCCGCGGTCACCAGGAACGTATCGTTGCCGGTCCCGCCGATCACCGTTTCGCCGACCCCTGGCGTCACCGTGTCGTTGCCCGATCCCAGGTCGATCACGTCGCTGTTCGCTGCACCGACGATGGTGATCCCGGCGGAGCCGGTCACGTCCACCGTTGCATTCAGCCCGGCGCGCAGGTCCAGCACGGTGCCCGAACCCTCCTGCACCGTGAGGGTGGCGAAATCCAGCAGCGTCTGTGGGGTCGCCAGGTTGAAAGTGCCGCTGCCGGACAGGACCAGCGTGTTCTT
>DATDIC010000538.1:0-7729 GCA_036521275.1 Acetobacteraceae bacterium | reverse complement strand
CCCCAAAATCCCCAGCGCTGCCCCCCTTCCCGCCTGCGCGGCCATGAAGAACCCGGCGCGTCCGATATCAGCTCACGCCCCCGCCGATCGCCTCAACGCTCCGCCAATTCCCGCCAGCAGCTCTTCGCGCGAGAACGGTTTCGACACGACCTCCATGTCCTCCGCACCATCCTCCGGCAGCGCGTCTGGATAACCGGTCACGAACACGATCGGCAGGCCTGGGCGCAATGCGCGCGCCCGCCGCGCCACCTCGGCGCCGGACATGCCCGGCAACGCGTAATCCAGCAGCACCGCGTCGAACGCCGTCCCGGCAATTGCCGCCAGCGCCTCCGTCCCGTTGCTCGCCCGGGACACCTCGTACCCGGCCGCCGATAAGGTTGCAACCATTACTTCCAGCACATCGGCCTCGTCGTCGAGCACAAGCAGCTTCGCACCCGCAACAATCGCCGCCGGTTCAGCACCCAATACTGTTTCAACCGGAACATCCCGCGCCCGCGGCAACAGCACCTCTACCCTGGTGCCGACGCCTATCCTGCTGTCGATCCGCACTGTCCCGCCGAACTGCTTCGCCACCCCGTAAACCTGGCTCAACCCGAGCCCGCTCCCCTTGCCCACCGGCTTGGTCGTGAAGAACGGGTCGAACGCCTTTTGCAAAACCTCCGGCGACATTCCGTGGCCCGCATCGGTCACTGTCAGTTGCACATACTCGCCAGCACCGGGATCGGCCGAGTCCAGTGTCGCATTGCCGGCCGCGATTTCTACCCGCCCGCCCTCCGGCATCGCGTCCCGCGCATTGATCGCAAGATTGAGCACCATCTGCTCGAGCTGCGTGGAATCGGCCAGTGCCGGCCACAAATCCTCGGCCAGCACCATGTCCACCTGCACCATGCCGCCCAACGTCCGCCGCAGCATCTCCTTCAGCCCGGCCAGCAGAGCTGCCACCGCCACCGGTCGTGGCGTCAGGTGCTGCTTGCGGGCAAACGCCAGCAATTGCCGGGTCAGTTGCGAACCGCGCCCGGCCGCCCGCATTGCGATGTCCAGCAGCCGCCCCGCCGACTCGCTCTCCAGTCGCGGACGCAGCAGTTCCAGGCTGCCGATCACCGCTGCCAGAAGATTATTGAAATCATGCGCGATGCCGCCGGTAAGCTGACCCAGCGCCTCGGTCTTCTGCGCCTGCCGAAGCTGCGCTTCCATGCGGCGCGTCTCGGTCAGATCGATCGACCCCAGCAGGATTTTCGCCACCCGCCCGCCATGATCCAGCAGCGGCACCAGCGTGGAGTGCCGAACGCGGTCGCCCGATGGAAAGGTCAGCGTCCGTTCGTATTCCAGGCTGCGCGCCGTCTCCAGCACCTGGTTGTACAAACCGCGAGCGGCCGCGGCCATTTCCGGACCGAACACCTGTTCCGGCGTGCGGCCGATGAATGCGTCACCAACGAAACCGGAATTGCGGATATGCGCCCGGTTGAGGTCGGCATATCGGAATGTCGCATCGCCATCGACATCGATCAGCACCAGGTCGACTGGTGCCGCCTGGAATATCTCGCGGTACAACAGGGCGTCACGCCGATCCCTGCCCGCTGCCAGCAGCGCCGCGGCCTGCCCGGCCAGCAGCTTCAGCATCTCCCGCTGAGCCGGGCTCAACCCGGCCGGCCGCTCCGCACGGTCGAGCACGAACAACGCCGCCCGCCCGCCATCCGGTGCCGCGACCGGCAGGCCGGCATAAAACCGCGCCCCATTCGCGCCGCCCGGATCAGTCAGGATCAGCTCGCCCGCGTGGTCCAGCGGCAACCCGCCCGGCTCCCAGCACGGAAGCCCGACATGAGCGTGCAGCCGCCATTCCGCGCCGTCCTGCGCCGCTATCCCCGCCATGGGCGCCTCGCAGGCCAACGCTGCCAGCCGAACCACGCCAGCAAGCGCTGTCGTGGATTTAGTTTCTATGTCGGAATGTTGCGTATCTGTCAGCGTTTCGTCCGGTCAGGAGGAAAAGGAACGACACGATCCCATTCTGTGCACGCAGACGCAACTCTCCACGAAATTCCGGGGGTCTGCCGATGGATTCCCTCATTTCACGGATCAACCGCAACGCCTTTGTTAACATGGCGTTGCGATGGGAACCCAGTATGCGCAGCTCTGCGACGCAATCGCTCCGACAAATCGCCGCCACCCTGGGGCGCGCTCCAAGCACGATCTGCCGCGAACTCCGGCGCAACAGCCTGCCCTCCCGGCATTGGCCGGCCGGCCGCTACAGCGCCGATCGGGCGATCGAGCTCACCCAACGGCGGCGGCGTGGCCGTGGGGAGGGGCGGAAATGATGGGAGGGGTGCGGATGACGAAAGTGGGGCATCCTCGATGCAGTGTGGTATTAATCCATCATCGCTTCGCCGCCGCCCTGGGGCTGCTTCGGCTTGCGCATCAGGAACAGCAACACCATGATCGGCGCCGACATGATCGCCATCAGCCAGTAATCGTTTGCGTACGCAATCACCTGCGCCTGATACTGGATCATCTGATCCAGCGCCTGCGCCCCGTGCGCCGTCGCCGGCGATAGTTGCCGCGCTACTTGGGGAACCGCCTGCAGCGCGCGGTTCAGCGGCGAGCCGAACACCGCCAGGACCGAGTGCTCGATCTGCGTGTTCCGCGTCACCAGCGCCTCGAATATGGAAATGCCGATCGAGCTGCCGGTGTTGCGCAACAGGCTCAGCATCGCCGTGCCCTCGTAGCGCAGCCGTGGCGGTAAAGTACCGAACGCAACCACGTTCAGCGGCACGAACACCAGACCCATTCCGGCGCCCTGGATCATGGTGTTGACGATGAGGTCGCTCTCCTGCACCGCCGGGGTCCAGGTGGATAGCCGGTACATGCTCCAGACCAGCAGGCAGACGCCCACCGCCATGATGAACCGCGGATCGATCCGATTGGTGAGGCGCCCGGCCACCAGCATCGCCAACATCGTGCCCACGCCGCGCGGCGCCAGCAGCAGCCCCGCCGTCTCCACCGGGTAATTCCCCAGCACCTGCAACCATGGCGCCAGCAGCGCCGAGGATGCCAGCAGCACCATGCCGACCGCGAACATCACCAGCAGGCCCGAGACGAAATTCCGATCCCCGAACAATTCCGGCGAGATGAACGGCTTCTTGCCGGTGATCATGTGCACCAGGAACAGGTAGAGGCCAACCACAGCCACGACGGATTCGATGATGATTTCACTCGATCCGAACCAGTCCTTGGTCTCGCCACGGTCGAGCATAAGTTGCAGCCCGCCGATGCCCAGCGCCAGCACCGAGAAGCCGAACCAGTCGAACCGCAGGCCCGAACGCGACTGCTCTTTTGGCAGGAACAGCCAAAGGCCTGCGGTCGCGGCGATGCCGAACGGCAGGTTGACGTAGAACACGTAGCGCCAGTTGTACAACTCGGTCAGGTAGCCGCCCAATGTCGGCCCCAGGATCGGGCCGACCATCACCCCCATGCCCCAGATCGCCATCGCCGAGCCGCGCTGCTCGGCCGGATAGATGTTCAGCATGGTGGCCTGCGACAGCGGCACCAGCGCGGCGCCGAACACGCCCTGCACCAGCCGATACAGCACCATCTCGCCGAGCGACGTCGCGATGCCGCACAGCATCGACGCCGCGGTGAAGCCGATGATGGAGACCAGGAACAGCCGCTTCTGTCCGAACCGGGCGGACAACCACCCGACCGGCGCGGTCATGATGGCGGCCGCGACGATGTAGGAGGTCAGCACCCAGGTGATCTCGTCGTAGCTCGCCGACAGGCTGCCCTGCATGTAGGGCAGGGCCACGTTGGCGATGGTGGAATCCAGCGCCTGCATCAGCGTGGCCCCCATCGCGCAGACCGTGATGATCGCGCGATGCGGAACAGCTTCGAACTTTGCTCCAGCGGCGCCGCTCATGGCCGGCTCAGAACAGGTCGCCCAACGTGCGCTTGTGGTGGGTGTCGATCGACACCTCGGCGCTCATGCCGGCCGACAAGGGCGGGTCATTCGGTCCCTGGTGGATATTCACGCGGATCGGCAGCCGCTGCACCACCTTCACCCAGTTGCCCGACGAATTCTGCGCCGGCAGCAGGGAGAATTCCTGGTCGGTGGCGGGGGCGATGCTCTGCACCGTGCCGGTCCAGGCATGATTGGGGTACGAATCGATCGTCACCTTGGCCGATTGCCCGGTGCGCGCGTAGGTCAGATTGCTTTCCTTCGGCTCCGCCTCCACCCACACGTCGTCGGTGGAAACCAGCCCGAACGCCGCCGTGCCCGCCGGCACGAACTGCCCGAGCTGCAGCTTGCTGACCTGCGTCACCACGCCGTTGAACGGCGCCCGCACGATCGCATGGTTGGCCTCGCGCTGCGCCTCGGCAAGCTGCGCGGCGGCCTGCTTGTAGGCCGGCATCTCGGTGGTGGGGATGTCCGCCTTGCCACCCAGCCGTGCCAGCGCGGACTGCACCTGCGCCTGGGTGGTGCCGACCGTGGCCTGGTCGGCTTCCAGCTTGTATTTGGCGTCGTCATATTGCTGCGGCGTGATCGCGCGGCTTTTCACCAAGGCGGCGTAGCGGTCGAAGGTCGCCTGGTCGGCCGCCACCTGGGCCTGCCGCGCCGCCACCTGGCGCTGCGACTGCAGGTAATCGGCCTTCAGCGATTCAAGGTTCAGCACGGTCTGCGCCAGGTTCGCCTTGGCCTGGTCCAGCGCGATCTGGAACTTGGTGGGGTCGAGCCGGAACAGCACCTGGCCGGTCTTCACGTGCTGGCCTTCATGGACCGGGATTTCGGTCACGATGCCCGATACGTCGGTGGAGATGTCCAGAACATCGGCCTGCACATAGGCATCCTCGGTCTCCACATAGCGGCCGCCACTCAGCCAGTACCACAGGCCGCCGACGACCAGGACGACCAGCCCGGCCGCAATCAGCACGAAGCGCAGCCGCAAGCGCGGCCGGCGGCTTCGCCGCGGCGGCGGTGCCGCCTCGTCCACGTCGCGGCGCGGCGGCGGAGCGGTCCTCGGGTCGGTGCGCGCGTCGGCTCGGGGCCGCACGGCTTCAGCGGTGGGAGCGTCGGACATTCGTATCTTCGCTTATCATGTGCTGCTATATGGTTTTCCTGACCGTCGGGTTGCATGCAGGCTTGAGCCACCCGGCATGAGTCGGCGGCTTGGCTCCGCACCCGGTTGACGTGGGCCGGCGGCTTGGCCATAAGCCCGCCTTTCCCGAAGGGGTTCCGCGATGTCGCGCCGATGCCAGATCACCGGCAAGGGCGTGCTGACGGGCAACAACGTCAGCCACGCCAACAACAAGACCAGACGCCGTTTCCTGCCCAACCTGCAGGAGACCTCGCTGCTGTCCGATACGCTGGGGATGCCGATCCGGCTGCGGCTGTCCACCCGGGCGATCCGTACGGTGGAAGCGAAGGGCGGCATCGACGCGTTCCTGCTCGGCACGCCGGCGCGGCGCCTGCCGGCCGCGGCGTTGGCGATCAAGCGCCGCTTGATGCGCGCGCAGGCCAAGCGGACCGCCTAAGAAGGCGCAAGCCGAAGTGAGCGCCGCCGCTGCCGGCGGCGTGTCTCTGGCGAAACCGGGGCGGCGATGGGGCGGTTACACCCCGGGGCCATAATGGCACCAGGGAGAGCTACCATGCGCAGTCTCGTCATCACGGCCGCCGCGCTGGCGGTCGGCTTTGCATTACCCGCCGCGGCCCAGAGCCAGTACGGTCAGCAGGGTTACAACCAGTATGGACAGGGCAGCGGGTCCAGCCAGGACCAGTATGGCCAGGGGCGGTTCAATCAGGGTCAGGTCGATCAGGGTCCGGTAGGTTCGCAAGGGAATTCCGGATGGAATTCCAGCAGCAACTCGTCAAACGAGGGCAGCCAGAACCTAACCAATGACAATCATGCCTGGCAAAATCAGAACACGACTGATCAGAGCGGCAATGTGCGGCAGCGGATCTACCAGGAGCTGTCGCAGGCAGGCTTCACGGATATCCACATGATGCCGCGGGCTTTCGCGGTGCACGCGAAGGATCGCGACGGCAATCCGGTGGCGATGGTCATCACGCCCAATTCGGTAACCGCACTGACCACCACGCCGGGCCAGACCGGCACCAGTGACAGCCGCCAGAACGGCAACGGCGTGGCCCAGAACTACGGCCACTTCAACTCGGGGAGCGACAGCAGCAACAGCTCCGGCTGGAACAGCAACAGCACGATGGGCAATAACGGAATGAACAATTCCGACCAGTCCGGCAGCTCGATCAATTCCTCGAACGGCAACGGGACCTATTCCCGCTGATCACGCCTCGGCTTCCGCATTCTCGGTGTGTTCGCCCAGCCGCGGGGCCGGGCGGCGCACCGAGCCGGGCGTAGCGGATAGTTTCACCGGCACGCCCAGCGTGCTGAACCGCCCGGTCACCGGATGCTCCGTGGTGGCCACCATGTCGCGTGCCAGCATGTGGGGATCGGTGAACACCTGATCGAACGGACGCACCGGCCCGGCCGGGATCCCGAGCTTCTCCAGCGCGGTCAGCCAATGGTGTGATGGTGCCTGCCGCAATTTTTCGGCCAGCAGCCCGACAAGTTCGGCATTGTGGGCCACCCGCTCGGCGTTGCTGGCGAAGCGGGGATCGGCAACCAGCTCCGGCAATCCGAGCAGGCCGCACAACGCAGTGAAAAAGCCCTGCTGCGACGCGCCAACGGTGATCCATCCGTCTTCGGTTTGGAACACCTGGTATGGCGAGCTGCCGCGATGCTGCTGCCCGATGCGGGGCGGGCACGTGCCGGTGCTGAAATAATGCGCGGCCTCATACACGCAGAGCGACACGGCAGCTTCCAGCAGCGATGTTTCCACGCGCTGGCCGAGCCCGGTCCGGTGGCGGGCTTCGACAGCCGCCAGCACGCCGAACGCCAGGAACATCCCGGCGGTGACGTCGGAGATGGCGATCGGCAGGCGGAATGGCGGCCCGTCCGGCGGCCCGTTGATGCTCATCAGTCCGGACATGGCCTGGGCAATCAGGTCGTAGCCGCCGCGCTTTGCCTCCGGTCCGGTCTGGCCGAACCCGGAAATCGAGCCAAGGATCAGGCGCGGATTGCGGGCGTGCAGCACGTCCCAGCCGATGCCGAGCCGATCGAGCACGCCAGGCCGATAGTTCTCCACCACGATATCGGCGGTGTCGGCCAGCGCCAGGAAACGCTCGCGCTGTGATTTCAGGTCGATCACGCAGGAGCGCTTGTTGCGGTTCCAGATCATGAACGGCGCGCTTTCGCCATTCACGAAAGGCGGCATCTGGCGCGCCGCATCGCCCGACGGCGGCTCGATCTTCAGCACGTCGGCGCCGTGATCGGCGAGCATCATGCAGCAATAGGGGCCGGAGAGATTGCTGGTGAGGTCGAGGACGCGAAGACCGTCGAGCGAACCGGGCATGGAAATTCCTCGCTGCTTGGCTAGGGCGTCCGGTGATGGCATTGTCCCGCGCTGAAATCAAAACCGGGAGCCGACATGGCCGAGACCGACGACGTGCTGGTGAGCCAGCAGGAGGGCATCGTCACCGTCGCGCTGAACAAGCCGGCCAAGCGGAACGCCGTATCGTTCGCCATGTGGAGCCGTCTGGGCGCGTTATTCACCGGGTTTCGCGAGCGCGCCGACGTTCGGGTGGTGATCCTGACCGGCACCGGAGGTCATTTCTCCGCCGGGGCCGACATCTCGGAGTTCCCGGAGAGACGCGGGAGCGCCGAAG
>DATDIC010000537.1:0-5143 GCA_036521275.1 Acetobacteraceae bacterium | reverse complement strand
TTCGGCGAGGGCGGCGCGGGTGCCGTTGCGTTGAGGCACGCCGCCGCGGACTTCGCCGGGCGCGGTGCTGCCCCAGAAGGATTCGAACCCGTCGGGCAGTGAGCGGCTGTTGGGGGTGGCGAGCCAGAGGCGGAACAGCAGCCGGTCCTGCTGCTGGGCGGCGTCGTCTTCATAGGCGGTGCGGCCGTGATAGACGACGTGGTTGTTCAGCAACTGGATGTCGCCCGGCTCGAAGGCTGAGTGCAGACAGGTTTCATCGGCAATTTCTGCGAGCAGGTCGAGTGCCTGGTTCTGGGCGGCGCTGAGGCGGGGGATGTTGGGAAATTCCTGCGCCTGCTCGACGTAGGTGCGGGAATACTGGCTGGTGATGCGGCCGTCGCGCAGGCCGAACACCGGCAGCGCGAAGCAGGGATCGGCGAAGGCTCCGTCTTCGTCTTTCGGGCGGGAGCGCCAATAGTCGTGGAACAGTTCTTCCAGCAGGTCGGGGCGGCGACGCAGCATCTCGTTGTGGATGGCGGGGATGCTGGCGAGCTTGGAGACGCCGCCGGCCTTGGCGTTGCGCACGCAGAGCAGGGCGATGACGTCGCAGCGGTCGGTGTGGAAGCGGAGCGGGCCGGTGGAGCGGGCGCGGGCGCGGGAGGAGACGACCTTGCCGGGCTCCGAGCGGGTGAAGCTGGGGGTGGTGTCTTTGGTTTCGTCGCGCACCTCGCCCATGATTTCGCCGGACATGTTCTGGAAGAGGGGGGTGCCGAGATGGCAGCCGATGCCCCAGAAGAGCTGGCGGAGTTCGTTTTCGCTGTAACGGTGCACGGGGAGGCCGCGGAGGCGGACGGCGCCGCGGCCGGTTTCCAGCTCGTTGTTGATGTCGGCGAGCAGGGCGGCGGTGTGCGGGAGGGAGAAGTCTTTTCGGCTGAAACCGAATAGGGGCGTGTTGCGGGCAGTGATGTGGCGGAGGGCGGCGTCGAGTTCCGCGCAGTGGGTTTGGGTGAGGCTGCGGACCCAGTCGCCGGAACGTTCGAGGTCGGCGCCGCGCCAGACGGAGGGGCCTTCGAGGGCGGCGTGGGGTTGGGGTGGGCATAAGGGGGGCTCCGCGTTGTTGGTGGGGAGGATACAGGGGTGGGGGTGTGGGGGCGAGAGGTGGCGTTGCACGGCCCTGCATTTGTCCTATATTGGAGCGGTATTTGTCGGACATCGAGGGACTTGCATGGCCAGAGCTGCAAAGGCGGGAACGGCGCGCGCTGCGATGAAGCGTCGCCGGGGGCTTGCGGGCGGTATCGGTGGTGACGCGTTGACACGATCCCGGCTGAAATTCGCACTGGTGGAGTTGGAAAAATCGGGCGTGATGGCCGGGGCACGATCCGAGAAGCTGAGCGCGCGGGTCGATCCCGGATTGCTTGAAGCGGCGCGGCGGCGGACGGGGCTTCGCAGTGATTCCGATCTGATCAATGCGGCACTGGCGATGGTGGCAGCGGGTGACGATTTCGGGGCGTGGCTGGTGCGGCAGGCTGGGCGATTGCCGGAAGAGTTCGAGGCTGGATTCTGAATATCTAGCCGTTTCCGGTGGTTCTATTTCGGCACGACCCTTCTGCGTGGACGCGGACGCTGCGTTATCGTGATCATGGGCAGCTTCCGTTCGATGCCGACGCGGTACCGGCTGCAATGCCGGTGATGCTGGATACGACTGTGTATGTGGATGCGTTGAAGGCGCCGGGATTGCCCGTCTCGATTGCCGCCCTGATTGCCCGGAATGTCGTCATGCACAGCGCGATTGCGCGTGCGGAGCTGGCCATCAGCATCGGTCATCTGGACCCCGCGCATCCGAAGACTCCGGCGCATCGCGCCCCGCTTTTGGAGGTGCTGGCACGCATGGCTCCGGCACGGATCGTGGCACCCGGTGCAGCCGCGTGGACCGAGGCCGCGATCATTGCCGGCATTCTTGCGCGCATTCAGGCGTATCGGCGGGAGGACCGGAGGGCGGTGTTCAATGATGCCTTGATGGTGCTGACTTCGATTGAAGTGGGTGCCGCGCTGATAAGCCGCAACGTGCGGCATATGGATCTACTGTTGCGGTTCAGGCCGGATGCGAAGCTGGTGCTTTACGAACGGCCTGAACCGCTGGGGGATCCAGGTTGAGTGTTAATCAGCCTTGGTAGGCGACTTCGAAGTTTCGGACGAAATCGTCGAACTCCGAGAGCCTGGACCTGGCTTCGGGATCGACGATGGCGCGCTCGGGGTTGCTGCCGGTGAAGTTCTTCACGGCATCGATCGAGTTGTGCGATTGGCTAGTGGGTAGACATTTCGTTTTCCTGGTCAGTCTTTTTCCGTATTATGCGGGCGCAACCTTGGAAGGGAGCAGCGACGTGCCAGGCAAACCCCGGCGACTTCGGCACTGGTTCTGGTCGGCGATCGTCCTGGTGGCGGTCAGTGGAACGTGGTTGAGCGCCAACGCGCAGACGGTGACGCCGGAACAGGTCAGCGCGGCGCTGCCGGCACTCGACGCCATGGCGCAGGACGTGGTGAGTTCGGGCGCTGTTCCGGGCCTGGCGATCGCCGTCGTGTCGCACGACAAGGTGGTGTTCCTGAAAGGCTACGGTCTGCGCGAAGCCGGGCGTCCGGAGACTGTCGATGCGGACACGGTGTTTCAGCTCGCGTCACTTTCGAAGCCGATATCTTCGAGCGTGGTCGCTGCGTTGGTCACCGCCGGCGTTGTCAGGTGGGATTCGCGGATCAGTGATCTCGATCCGGGCTTCAGGTTGTTCGATGCCTACCCGACAGAACAGGTGACGGTGCGCGACCTGTTCGCGCATCGCAGCGGCCTGCCGGGCAGCGCCGGCGACGACCTGGAAACGATCGGCTTCGACCGCAAGACCATCGCCTATCGGCTGCGGCTGGTACCGCCCTCTTCGAGCTTTCGCGCCGGGTACTCCTATAGCAATTTCGGCCTGACCGAAGGCGCGGTGGCGGCGGCGCGGCCGACCGGCAAGGATTGGGAAACGGTGGCGGAGGATTTCCTGTACAGGCCGCTCGGCATGACCATGACAAGTTCGCGCTACAGCGACTTCGTTGCCCGCACCGACCGGGCGGCGCTGCACATCAAGGTCAATGGCGCCTGGGCCGCGAAGCTGCAACGCGACCCGGACGCGCAATCACCGGCCGGCGGGGTGAGTTCCAGCGTGCGCGATCTTGCGCAATGGGTGCGGCTGGAACTCGGCGATGGCATGTTCGATGGCACGAGGCTGATTTCATCTGACGCGATCGGGGAGACGCACCAGCCGCTGGTGGCGCGGGGGAACAACCTGGTGACCGGCGCTGCCTCGTTTTACGCGCTTGGGTGGAACGTGGAGTATGGCCGCCACGGCTTGAGCTGGGGTCATGCCGGTGCCTTCAGCCTGGGAGCGCGGACCCTGGTGACGCTGTATCCGCAGGCGGATTTCGGCATCGTGGTGCTGACCAATGCATTCCCGACCGGCGTGCCCGAGGGTATTGCCGACAGCTTTGCCGACCTGGTGTTCGATGGTCACGTTGCAAAGGATTGGTTCAAGCCGTGGGACGCGGCGTTTGAGAGCATTTTGGGTCAGGGCGTCGCGGCAGCGCTGGCACGATACGGCACGCCGCCCGCCTCGGCGTCGCCGGCGATGCCCGAGGCTGCTTATGTGGGCCGCTATAACAATGCGTATGTCGGCGATGCGGTGGTGTCCGACGTGCAGGGCACGCTGGTGCTGCATGTCGGTCCGAATGGGGCGCGGACCTATCCGCTGCGTCACTTCGACCGGGATACGTTCGTGTATTTTCCTGACGAGGAGACGCCTGAGGTTCCGGCGGCGGCGCGTTTCACCATCGGGCCGGATGGGCGGGCGACGAATGTCACGCTTGAGCCGCTGGATCAGAATGGTTTGGGCACGCTGGCGCGGGCGAAGGATTGATGTGAGGGCGGCGGAGGGGCGGCGGGCGGGGCTGGTCGTTGCGGGTGAGATGGATGGATTCCCGCTTTCGCGGGAATGACGGGGGCGGGCGGGGATGACGGTGGGGGGCGGGGATGATGGGGCAACAGGGTAGAAAGAGCTTCGGGGGACGACATGCCACGGTATCCGTCGCTATTCCAGATCAACACGCGGGTGTGGCTGCGGCGGTTGTCGCGCGAGGCCGGCAGGCGGGTCACCTTGGCCGATATCGACGGGGCGACGTTCGACGACTTCGCGGAGAAGGGTTTCGACTGGATCTGGTTGTTGAGCGTCTGGCAGACCGGTGCGGCCGGACGAGCGGTTTCGCGCAGCCTGCCGCAATGGCGTGCCGAGTTCGAGTCCGTGCTTCCCGATCTGACCGAGGATGACATTTGCGGTTCGGGCTTCGCTATCACCGCTTATACGGTCGGCGACATGCTCGGCGGGCCGCCGGCATTGGCGCAGTTCCGAAACATGCTGGCGAAACGCGGCATCAGGCTGATGCTCGATTTCGTTCCGAACCATACGGCGCCTGACCATCCCTGGGCAAAGTCCCATCCGGACTACTACGTGCAGGGCGACGAACAGGCGCTGGCGGGATCGCCGCAGAATTACGTCCGGGTGGCAACCGACCGAGGGGATCGGATTCTCGCCCATGGCCGCGATCCTAATTACCCGGGTTGGCCGGATACATTGCAGCTCAACTACGGCAATTCCGAGTTGCAGTCAGCACGGATGGACGAGCTGATGGGGATTGCGGAGCAATGCGACGGTGTACGGTGCGACATGGCGATGCTGCAGTTGCCAGACGTTTTCCAGCGCACCTGGGGAATTTCGCCGGCCCCGTTCTGGCCCAAGGCGACGGCCGCGGTGCGCAACCGATATCCCGAGTTTACATTCATGGCCGAGGTTTATTGGGATCTTGAATGGACACTGCAGCAGCAGGGATTTGATTACTGCTATGACAAGCGGCTGTATGACCGGCTTGGGACTGGACCCGCGCGACCGGTGCGCGATCACCTGCTGGCTGGGCTCGACTACCAGGACAAGCTGGCGCGATTTCTAGAAAATCATGACGAGCCGCGCGCGGCCGCCACATTCGCCTGGCCGCAGCACCGTGCGGCAGCGGCCATCACGTTCCTGTCGCCTGGACTGCGATTCTTCCACCAAGGCCAGTTCGAGGGTGCGCAAATAAGGGTGCC